>NZ_JBFUBY010000208.1:0-7434 GCF_056405515.1 Polaromonas sp. P1_G2 | reverse complement strand
GGTGGGTGTGGTCGCTCCGATGTCGGGCGTGTTCGCGGCCTACGGAAAGCAGATCGAAGCGGGCATCAATGTGTTCCTGCGCGAGAACGGCGATTCGATCTCCGGCCGAAAGCTGCAAATTATCTACAAGGACAATGCGGGGCCCAATGCAGAAGCCGCAAAACGGCTTGCTCAGGAGCTGGTGATTCGCGACAAGGTTGACATCCTTGCGGGCTTCGCATTTACCCCCGATGCGCTGGCAGCCGCCCCTGTCGCAACAGAGGCCAGGAAGCCGCTCTTCCTTCCGCTTGCTGGGACTTCCATTGTCACTACCAAGTCTCCCTACATCGTGCGAACCTCCTACACGAACGCGCAGGTGGCACTGCCTATGGGGCAGTGGGCGGCGAAGAACAAATATAAGAAGGTCTTCTCGCTCGTATCGGACTACGGACCCGGCTTGGATGCAGAAACCTGGTTCAAGAAGGGTTTCAACGCTGAATTGGCGGGTTCCGTACGCGTGCCTGTCAGCAACCGCGAGTTCGCCCCTTACCTTCAACGCATCAAGGATGCCAAGCCAGAGGCGGTGTTCATCTTCCTTCCGGCCGGCGAGCCTATGGTGTCTTTCATGAAGGGATTCGCCGAACGCGAAATGGCGAAGGCTGGCATCAAGATTTTGGCGCTCGAGGGCTGGGCGGACGACGATACGCTCGCGGCAGTGGGTGATCCTGCCATCGGCGCCATCAACACCGGTTTCTACTCGACTGACCACCAGAGCGCCGTCAATCGGCAGTTCATTTCGAACTTCGTCAATGTCACCGGCGGGAAATTTCTCCCCAACTTTCTCTCCGTCGCGTCCTACGACACGATGAAGGTGATCGCCCACGCCATACAAAAGCAAGGCGGCAAGGTTGACCCAGATGCCACTATCGAAGCGGCGAAGGGCTACACCTATGAAAGCCCTCGCGGAACGATCCTCATCGATCCTGAGACGCGCGACGTGGTCCATGACATCTACGTGCGCCGCGTCGAAAAGGTAAATGGCAAGCTCGTAAACCGTGAGTTTGATGTATTCAAGATGGTGAAGGATCCGGGGAAGTAACGCGGCAACTCGCCAGCCCGCCACCTCGCGCTTCCGAGAGCATCGGCGGCGGCGTCGCCAGCTTGTAAACGCGATGCGAAATTTCAAAGCGGCTTGCCGATGAGGCCTCGGTCGGGATCGACCAGACCGCGGCAGCCCAACCCCAAAACTTATCAGGAGAACAGACATGAACGGAAATCGTGGCGTTGCCTACATCAAGCAAGGCGTGGTCGAGGTGCAGTCCATTCCTTTTCCGAAACTCGAAGACCCCCGTGGCAAGCGTATTGACCACGGTGTCATCCTCAAAGTTGTATCTACGAACATCTGCGGGTCGGATCAACATATGGTCCGCGGCCGCACGACGGCGCCTGCCGGGCTGATCCTCGGACATGAGATCACTGGGGAAGTGATCGAGCTCGGACGCGATGTCGAGACGCTCAAAAAAGGGGATCTTGTTTCTGTCCCGTTCAATGTGGCCTGTGGTCGCTGCCGCACATGTAAAGAGCAGCATACCGGCGTCTGTCTGACAGTAAATCCCTCGCGTGCGGGGGGGGCTTACGGATATGTCGACATGGGCGGGTGGGTAGGCGGCCAGGCGGAGTACGTGATGGTTCCGTATGCCGACTTCAATCTTCTGAAGTTTCCGGACCGGGAGCAGGCGCTGGAAAAAATCGCGGATCTGACTTGCTTGTCCGATATTCTTCCTACGGGTTTTCATGGCGCGGTCACCGCCGGCGTGGGCCCTGGAAGTACTGTCTATGTCGCCGGTGCGGGGCCAGTTGGATTGGCGGCGGCGGCGTCCGCTCAACTGTTGGGCGCCGCAGCCGTCATCGTTGGCGACGTGAATCCAGCGCGTCTGGCGCATGCGCGCAGCGTGGGATTTCTGACAGCTGACCTGTCTAAGGATGCCAGTCTCGCTGAGCAGGTCGAGCAACTGTTGGGTACGACGGAGGTCGATTGTGCGATCGACGCGGTGGGCTTCGAGGCGCGAGGCCACGGACATGACGGTGCGCAGCATGAGGCGCCGGCTACCGTTCTCAACTCCCTCATGGAAATCACACGCGCAGCTGGAAAGATCGGAATTCCTGGCCTTTACGTGACCGAGGACCCGGGGGCCGTGGATCAGGCGGCGAAGCGTGGCGCACTCAGCATCCGCTTGGGGTTGGGCTGGGCGAAGTCTCACAGTTTCTTCACGGGCCAGACCCCCGTCATGAAGTACAACCGCGCGCTCATGCAAGCGATCCTGTGGGACCGCATCAAGATTGCCCACATTGTTGGGGTGCAGGTGATCTCACTGGATGATGCACCAAAGGGCTATGCCGAATTCGACGCCGGCGCGCCAAAGAAGTTTGTCATCGACCCTCATGGTCTGCTCAAGAAGGCGGCCTGACCATGCTGTACATCAACCCGCGAGAGCGGATGCGGCGGTTGCCGGGGATCGCACCGAACACCGTGCGTTCCCCATCGCTCGTGCAGAACTGGGGACGGACGGGATGCTGAATTTTTTGGGCGTACTTTTTGATGGCGCGGCATACGGAATGCTGCTGTTCCTGCTGGCGATAGGGCTGTCGGTCACKATGGGGCTCATGGGCTTTGTCAACCTGGCCCATCCCGCCTTCGCAATGATTGGAGGTTACGTGTTCGTGTCGCTGACAGGCGCACTCTCATTCCCTTTCCCAATCGCCGTTCTGGGCGCAGCCGTCGCGGCCGGAGGCGTTGGGCTGGTATTGGAGCAACTGCTTTACCGTCGCCTCTATGGAGCCAAACCACTCGCGCAGGTACTCATGACCGTTGGCCTTGTGTTCGTCGCCATGGCCGTAGCGACTTATATGTTTAGTGCCAACCAGCAGACTATCGTCATACCGGACGTTCTGCACGGGCAACTCAGCGTCGGCCCTCTTGAGCTATCGCGTTATCGGCTGCTACTCATCCTGATTGGGGGCCTGTTGGCAATGGCCGTTCACTTTTGCCTGGAACGTACCCGCCTGGGAGCACAGATTCGCGCGGCGGTCGACAACCAGCGCGTCGCAGCCAGCATGGGTGTGCCGGTGCAATCGCTGTTCCGGCTCGTCTTCACAATTGGCTGTGCATTGGCCGGTATTGGTGGGGCCATGGGAGTGGATTTGCTCGGCCTGGATCCGAGTTTTCCCATCAAATACCTGGTGTATTGCCTGCTCGTCGTCGTAGTCGGAGGGCCCGGATCGGTACTGGGAACTCTTTATGCTTCGCTTCTGGTCGGCATCGCCGACATTGCCGGGAAATACTACGTTCCCGAGGCGGGCGCATTTGTTGTTTACACGCTGATGGTCGTGCTGCTGGTAAGTTTTCCAGCCGGTCTCAAAGGAAGGGCCGCATGAGCCACCTCAACACACTGGGGGCTCTCCCTCAAAGCCCTGCCGCGGCGCCACGCCGCCGTGCGATGGTGAAAGCCGTATCTCTGCTTGTGCTGGCATCGATTGCAGTTTCTGCGCCATGGTGGCTCCGCGATTACTTGTTGCTTCTGACGCACATCCTGATCGTGGGGATTTTGGCGTTGTCGCTTGATCTGATCCTCGGCGTTGCAGGGTTGGTGTCGCTCGGTCACGCAGCGTTCTTTGGACTGGGGGCATACACCGCCGGCTTGTTCGCGAAACACCTCGTGCAGGATCCTCTGGTGGGCTTGTTGGCCGCCGGCGCCATATCCGGATTCGCCGGCCTGCTGTGTTCGCCTCTCGTGGTGCGTGGCTCCGATCTCTCCCGTCTTATGGTGACGCTCGGGCTGAGCATGCTCTTGCTGGAAGCTGCGAATCGTGCCGCTGGCCTCACCGGAGGCGCTGACGGCCTGCAAGGTATTGTCATGGGGAAGATGCTCGGTGTGTGGCGCTTCGACCTTTATGGCGTGGTGGGCTACCTTTACGTGCTRGTTGTTGCCTCCCTCATCTTTATGCTCAACCGGGTGCTGCTACGCAGCGAATGGGGGATGTCGCTTCGCGCCTTGCACGACCAGCCGCGCCGCGCGGAAGCTATTGGCATCCACGTCACTGGCCGGCTTATCAGCGTCTACACCGTGGGCGCCGCGATTGCAGGAGTGGCAGGTGCTCTGCTTTCGCAGACCACGCAATTCGTCGGCCTCGAGATACTGGGCTATGGAAAGTCAGCAGAGATACTCGTCATTCTCATCGTCGGTGGCGTTGGTCTTGGGTGGGGTGGCTTTCTGGGGGCCGCAGTCTACCTCCTGCTGCACGAAAAATTATCCGCAGCTGCCCCGGAGTACTGGAATTTCTGGCTCGGCCTCTTCCTGATTTTTTTGGTGCTTTTTTTGCCTGAAGGATTGGGTGGTGGCCTTAAGAACCTGCAGCGCAGGTTCTCACGATTTCGCGGGCGCAAGGAACAAGCACAATGAACTACGCTCTAGAAACGCGCGGCTTGTGCAAGAGCTTCGGTGGCCTTCAGGTAACCCAGTCGGTTGATCTCCGCCTAGCACAAGGTGCGCGCCATGCCCTGATCGGCCCCAACGGCGCGGGCAAGACCACACTCATCAATCTGTTGACCGGAACTCTTCAGGCCTCTTCTGGCACGGTCTGGCTCAATGGCAAAGACATCACGTCGGTTTCTCCGCATCGTCGAGTGCGGCACGGACTGTCGCGCACATTTCAAATCAGTCAGCTCTTTCCGCAGTTGACTGTCCTGCAGGCCGTCACGCTGGCGGCATGCCAGGCCGAAGACAGCAGTTGGCTGACCCGCGCCGTAGTGCCGTTGGCCAACCGCCGGCGTGCTGCTGAAAGCGCGTTTTTCACCCTTCAGGAACTGGGCCTGACACAGGCTGCGGAGACACCCATCGGGGAACTGCCTTATGGTCGCCAGCGGCTGGTGGAGATTGCACTGGCGCTCGCGGCAGGGCCGAAGGTGCTGCTGCTCGACGAACCGGCGGCCGGTATTCCCGAGGGGGAGAGCGATGAAATGATTGCGACCCTGTCGGCCCTTCCAAAGCACGTGACGGTCCTTCTTATTGAACACGATATGGACCTCGTGTTTCGTTTTGCGACCAGGATCAGTGTGTTGGTGGGCGGTGCGATGTTAATGGAAGGGACTCCCTCGCAAGTGGCGCAGGATCCGCGAGTTCGGGAAGTCTATCTGGGACGAAAGGCTGTGGCATGAGCTCACCACCGATCATTGAAATAGAGAATTTGCGCGCCGGATATGGCCATGCCGTTGTGCTCGACGGCATCTCCCTGTCGCTCGAAGCAGGACAGTCACTGGCCTTGCTGGGTCGAAACGGAGTTGGCAAGACAACGCTTATTGCCTCTTTGCTCGGGCATACACGCTGCTTTGGGGGACTGATCCGGTTCGATGGGAAAGTGCTAGACCATCGCGTACTGCATGCGTGTGCCGGGCTTGGAATCGGGTGGGTACCCCAGGAACGGGCCATCTTCCGCTCGTTGACCGTGAGAGAGAACCTGACAGCGACGGCGCGCCCGGGCGCATGGACCCTGGCGCGCGTCTACGACCTGTTTCCACGCTTGCAGGAGCGCGAGCGCAACCTTGGCAACCAGCTGTCCGGGGGTGAGCAGCAGATGCTGGCCATCGGGAGGGCGCTCATGCTCAATCCACGCCTTCTGCTGCTCGATGAGCCTTTCGAAGGGCTGGCACCTGTCATCGTCGAAGAACTGTCCCGTGTCATACAGAGGCTTCGCGAAGAAGACCGGATGACCTTAATCCTGGTCGAGCAGCACGTCGACGACGCGTTGGAGCTTTGTGATGAAGCCATCGTGCTTGACCGCGGGAGAGTGCGACACCATGGCACAGCCAAGGAATTGTTGCAGGACAGAAAGCTTCTCGAGTCGCTCGTTTCGTTAAGAGCGGTTGCAGCAGAAGCGGAAGAAGCAGCATGAAGGAGCCTCGCCAGGCACCGACAACGATCAACGAAGCCGCCAACCACACCGAAGCCAGGCCCACTTCGCGGGCGCGAGCGGGCAATGGAGCCACTTTAGGACAGAGATAGCAATGCGCAATATCGATGAAAACACCATCACGCAAGCAGTAATCGAATCGTTTGGAAACTGCAAGGATGAAAGACTGCGCACAATCCTCACAGGGCTTGTGCAACACCTCCACGCGTTCGCGCGCGACGTGCATCTCACGGAGGCCGAATGGTTCTCCGCGATCCAGTTTCTCACCGATGCCGGGCACATCACCGACGAGAAACGGCAGGAGTTCATCCTTTTATCCGACACCCTTGGGCTCTCCATGCTCGTAATGGCGCAGAACAATGCGCGTCCAGCGGGATGCACCGAATCAACGGTATTCGGCCCTTTTTACGTCGAAGGCGCGCCGCTGGTGGACAACGGCGCTGACATCGCAAACGGAGCCATAGGAGAACCGTGCTTCGTCCGCGGTACCGTTCGTGGCCTGGATGGTGTTCCCGTGGCGCAGGCGCAAATCGATGTGTGGCAATCGGATGCAGACGGGTTCTACGACGTGCAATACACCGGGCATCACGAGCACCGTGCACGTGCACGGCTTCGCTGCAGGCCGGACGGAAGCTTCGACTTCCGATCAGTATTAGCCGTTCCTTACCCCATCCCGCACGACGGTCCCGTCGGAAAGATGCTGGCTCACGTGGGGCGACATCCGTGGCGCCCAGCCCACCTGCATTTCATGGTCGAGGCCGCCGGATACGACCGCTTGATCACGCATGTGTTTCGCAGTGAGGATCCGTATCTGGATTCGGACGCCGTATTTGGCGTTCGGTCTTCATTGATCAGCGATTGGGTGAAGCACGCGCCAGGGCCGGCGCCGGACGGCTCGGTTTCCACCGTCCCGTTCTACACGCTGGAATATGACTTCGTTTTGCACCGAACCGCGGCAACCGCGGAGCAAGGCGCGAACAAGGGACTGCAGCCATGATCCGGCATATCGTCATGTGGAAGCTGCGCGGCGACACAGCCGATGAGCAGCGGATCGCCCGTGAGCGTGTCAAGACTGCCTTTGAAGGCCTGCGCGGCAGGATCCCAGGAATGAGTCGAATAGAAATAGGGTTCGATGAGAGTGCCGTCGACTATGCCTGCGATGTAGTCTTGCTTTCAGAGTTCGATTCGCGGGACGCGCTTGTAGCCTATGGAATTCACCCCGAGCACCTGCGCGTGCGTGATGCTCTTGGCGACCTGCGCACTGCACGCCACCAGGTGGATTACGTGGTGGAGCATCCCTGATGGACGATTWCATCTATACCGGAAGGCCAGCGCGGGTCATTTTCGGCGCCGGGGCTCTCCGTCATCTCGAACGCGAAGTTGCACTTCTTGGTGCAAAACGCGCCATCGTTCTTTGCACCCCGGAACAGCGCTACCAAGCCGAGGCCGTGGCTCATCGACTTGGAGCTACGGCGGCAGGCATTTTTG
>NZ_JBFUBY010000207.1:0-7438 GCF_056405515.1 Polaromonas sp. P1_G2 | reverse complement strand
GGGCTACCCCCGGCCAGCAACACTCAGCAGAGGGCGAGGGCGCGGAAAGCCGGCACAAGACCCGGCTAGGCATCCCCCAGCCCGATGGGAGCCGGCGCCTCCCTCACGATGCGCGAGAAGAGCCGGTCGTACACCGGGTCGGCCGCCTGCCGGCTGGCCAGCGGATCGCGGTTCTGCAGGAAGTCCGCGTCCAGTTCCTTCCAGTCGGCCTCGCCCAGCACCTTTTCCGCCTCCGGCAGGATGACCGATTCTTCCAGCCRCATGTGTTCCAGGTAGAACTCCACATAGCGTTTGCAGTGCAGCTCAAAAGCTGGCTTGCGCGGCTCGCCCAGCAGTTCCCAGGCCAGCAGCAGATGCTGCAGTTCGCGCACGGCCTTCTCACCGTTCATGTGGTCGCGCTCCAGCCGTTCCACGATGGGCATGACCGCCGGCGCCAGTCGCACCACGCGCGGGAACAGCAGGTTCGATTCTTTGGGGTGGTGCAAGCGCTCGGGAAATTCATCGATGTAGAACAGCATGGCCCGCAGCACGTCGAAGAATCTCTGCGCATGGTCGCCCGGGCCGCGCGCCACCATCATGAGCATGGAGCGGAGCATGGCGGAAAGGGATGCGTGCTCATCGAGGATGATCTGCACGCTGGCATGTTTATGGATGGCGGCCTCCGGCGGGTGGGGTACTCCGCCAAGAATGCCTGAAACACCGCCGTCGGCCTTGACGAAGATCAAGCGCCGCGCATCCGCTCCGCAAATTTCAGGATTCGCCGGAATCTCCGGATCGGTCCGGCCGCGGAATCTTCTTGAACTTGATCAGCCGGTTGGTCTCAATCTTGTCTTTCTTCACCTGCCGCTCGGCATCGAGCAACCGGCCGGCGGCCAGCCATTCCGCGTATTCGGCGGGCGTCTCCAGCGTGATGCGCCCCAAAGTGGCGCCGCGGAATTCGTAAATCACGATCTCGGCGGCTTTTTGCAGGTTGACCCGGCCCTTGGACAGCACCGCGCCGCGCTTGCGGCCTATCTCTTCGAGCAGCTGCTCGTCGGTGATGCCGGGCGTCACCTCCACCTTGTAGCGCGCCTCCAGCAAGCCGGGGTAGTGCTTGATGAGGTAGTCGAGCAGCTCGAGCGCCACCTCTTCCTCATCGAAGGCATTGCGGCCGATCGCGCCGCTGGCGGCCAGGTTGTAGCCGCTCTWGGCAACGATGATGCGCGGCCACAGCATGCCGGGCGTGTCCCATAGGTAAAAACCATCGGCCAGCACCAGGCGCTGCTCGACCTTGGTGATGCCGGCTTCGTCACCGGTCTTGGTGGCGCGCTTGCCGGTCAGGGTGTTGATGAGTGTGGACTTGCCGACGTTGGGAATGCCGCAAATCAGCACCCGCATGGGCTTGACCATGGTGCCGCGCGTGGGCGCGAGCCCGTGGCAGGCGTCGATGAGGCGGCGCGCGGGCGTGGTCTCGCTGGCGTCCAGCTCGATGGCGCGGGTGTTGGGCAGGCTGTTGTAGTGGTCCAGCCACAGCGGCGTGCGCGTGGGGTCGGCCAGGTCGCGTTTGTTGAGCACCTTGAGTGCGGGCTTGCCGCTGGTGAGTTCGGCCAGCATGGGGTTGGCGCTGGAGCCGGGCAGGCGGGCGTCGAGCAGCTCTATGACCACATCAATTTCCTTGATGCGCTCGCTGATGGCTTTTTTGGTCAGGTGCATGTGACCGGGAAACCACTGGATGGCCATCTGGATCGTTTCTTTCTTGGGTTCGGGGGTTGGCGGGCATGAGCGCCGTGGCGATGCCCTATTGTCGCCGCTGCGGCCCCGGTGCCGCCATGCCGCAAAATACGCGGCGTCCTACGCCTGATTTGTTGCCTGAACTGTTAATAAGTGATTAATCGGCCCTCGGCACGATCAGTGCCTGCCGCCCCACGGCCCCGCCCACCCCAAGCAAACCCCGATAGAGGATTTTCCGTGCACCTGCTGCTGGTAGAAGACGACGCGATGCTGGCCGAAGCGGTGTGCGACGCCGCGCGCCAGATCGCCTGGACGGTGGACCACGTCGGCGACGCCACATCCGCCCGCCTGGCGCTGGTCGACCATGTCTATGAAGCCGTGCTGCTGGACCTGGGACTGCCCGGCGATTCGGGCCTGACGGTGCTGCGGGCCCTGCGCGGGCGCTACGACGTGACGCCGGTATTGATCCTGACGGCGCGCGGCCAGCTCAGCGAGCGCATCCTGGGGCTGGACGCGGGCGCCGACGACTACCTCGTCAAGCCCTTCCAGGTCGACGAACTCTGGGCGCGGGTGCGCGCCGTGATACGCCGCAGCCAGGGCAAGGTGGTGCCGGTGCACACTTACGGCGACATCAGCCTGGACCGCAGCAAGCGCGCGGTGACGCGGGCCGGCGCGCGCGTGGCCCTGAGCGCGCACGAATACCGCACGCTGCTGGCGCTGCTGGAGCGCCCCGGCCACGTGGTCACGCGCGACCACCTGGAAGACGTGGTCTACGGCAGCACCTCGGCGATTGAAAGCAATACGATCGCCGTGTTCATCCATCAGCTGCGCCGCAAGCTGGGCGAGCACCTGATCACCACCGTGCACGGCCAGGGTTACATGATCGGCGAGGCCAAGCCGTGAAGTGCCGCTTCGCCGCGTCGCTCAAGGGCCGCGTGCTGGCGGTGCTGGGCCTGGCCATCACGCTGTGCTGGGCGGTCGCGCTCAGCGTGCTGCTGGTGTACACCCTGCGCGGCCAGGGAAGCCATTGGGACAGCAAGCTGCAGGCCATAGGCACCAAGATACTGATGGCCATTCCCAGCGGCGCGAAGCTCAAACCCTCCTTCAGCCACGGCCTGCAATTGCGTGACGAGAACATACCGCGCGACGTCAACCTGACCTTCCAGGTCTGGACGAACCGCAAGGAGCTGATCGTGCGAGCGCCGGATTCACCGCGCGTCCCGCTGCTGCCGTCCTTCCAGGACGGTTTTACCAGCGCCGCCGTCAACGGCGAGCGCTGGCGCATCTTCTCGGTGTCCGACAGCACCGGGGAGGTCAGCGTGCAGGTGGCCGTGCGGCACAGCGTGATCGACCAGGAAATACGCCACAAGATCTTTGCGATGATGGGCCTGACGACGCTGCTGCTGACCGTGGCGGGCCTGCTGATGTGGTTCGCGGTGGGCAAGTCGCTGCGCCCCCTGACGGCGCTGGAAGCGGCCGTGCGCAGCCGCCGCAAGTTCGACCTCACACCGCTGCCGGTGGCGCAGCTGCCCACCGAGATCCGCCCGCTGGTCAAGTCCTTCAACCACCTGCTGGACCAGCTGGACCAGGCCATGCAGGGCGAGCGCCGCTTTRTCGGCGACGCGGCCCATGAACTGCGCACACCGCTGTCTGCGCTGCAGGCGCAGGCCCAGGTGGCCTTGCGCGCCTCCACGCTGGCCGACAAGGACGCCGCCCTCGTCAAGCTGCTGGCGGTGGTTGAACGCAGCACGCGCCTGTCCGACCAGTTGCTGGACCTGGCGCGCATGGACGCAGGCGTGAACGCGCCGCAGAAAAGCCTGGCCGACCTCAGCGAGCTCATCCTGTACGTGAGCCAGGAGTTCGACATGCAGGCGCAGCAGCAGCGGCGCGCCATCATCCTGGCGCTCACGCCCTGCCCGATTGAATGCGATGTCGACGAGATCGGCATCCTGCTGCGCAACCTGCTGGACAACGCGCTGCGCTACACACCCGAGGGCGGTCGCGTGAGAATCAGCTGCGGCTACCGCCAAGCGGCCGGCCGGGACCAGGTCTGCCTGGAGGTGGCCGACAACGGCCCGGGCGTTCCCGAAGCCGAGCACCAGGCGATCTTCCGGCGCTTTCACCGCGTCGCGGGCAACGGCGGCCGCGGCAGCGGCATAGGCCTGTCGCTGGTGGCCGGCATCGCGCAGCTGCACGAGGCCGCCATCGAGACCGGGACCGGGCTGGACGGCAGGGGCTTCAGCGTGCGGATTCTGTTTCCGCTGCCGGCAGCAACCGCCGGCTCAGGTGGGGATGGCGTGGCGCCTGCGCAACCGGCTTAGCGTTCGTATCCAGCCACGCCAGGCAATTTTCTTCACAAGGTAGAGCGTGTGGGTTTGCATGCTTCATGACTCCTTCAGATTGCGGGCCGCCGATTGAAGTGCAGGGCCGCGGCCCGGTCTGGGCCCTGCGAGCTCTGCGCTACTTAGAAGCGATAGAGGTAACCGACGCGCACACCCGTCTGGCTGGATTTGTCGACAAGGGGGCTGTCCTTGATGCTGGAACCGAGTTTGGTGGTGCTCAGGTCCAGAAAGACGCTTTGCCGAGGCGCGATCGCATAACCCACACGCAGCCCGGCCTCCAGGTTGACGGCCGAGCTGCCCTGGTAAAAGGGCCGGCCGGCGCGCACTTCGGCTGCATTCACGCCGTAGTAATAAGACACGTATTTGTCGTCGAGCCGGGTCGCGGACAGGCGCGGCGTGATGTCGAAGCTGCCGGCCTGGAAGCGGCGGTCCACGGTCAGCTTGAGCTTCGTGCCCTTGCTGTTGCCCGAGGCATCGCCCAGCAGTTCAGCCGAGAGGTTGGCGACGTCGTTGCGCCAGATCGCCGCGCCGCCCAGCCAGATGCCGTCCTTGCRCTCGTCCATGCCGGCCAGGAAGGGTGAATCGGAAGCCTCATAACCTTCCATCGAGTAACGCGCGCGCAGGCGGAAGGACACCGGGCCGGCCGAGGGCAGCTTCAGGTCGGCGGAGAGGCCGGAGAGGCTGATCCATTTGCTTTCATAGGTGAGCAGCGGGAGCAGTTTGGTCTTGTTGTCAAAGTCGCGGTAGGGCTTGCGCTCCGCGCCGACGCCGACGCCCAGGCCCCAGGAAGAGGCCTCCTCGGCCTGGCCCTGTACGGCTTGCTGCTGGGCTGCGGCTGGTTGCGCGAAGGCCGCCAGCAAGAAAAGCGAGAACAGCGGGAGCGAGGCTTTGGCCGCCGCATCGCCGGGCTTGGCGGCCATTGGCTTCACGGCGGGCTTGGCGCGGGTCGATGCGGACTTTTCGGCGGATCGCGATAGGCGAGAGGTCATCTTCAGTTTCTCCAGGTGGTTAAGCTGGAACGGATCATGCCGACGCGAATTTAAGGACTTCTTAGCGCTATTAAGAAATCGTTAAGCGCGGCTGCTCCAGCACGGGAGCCGGCCGCGCCGCGGGTCATGGGCCTGTTACATCCAGGTCCGGCGTGATGAAGGACAATCGGGGAATCGCGGCGCCAAATCTGGCAGATCCGCCGGAACGCACAGCAGGGCCATCGAGCGCCCCTGCAACCCATCCACTTATCGAGCCCCTCATGCCCCTGCCCGCCGCACCTGACCAGAAACCCGTGATTCCCGCTCGCCGCCTGGCCGCTTCCGCCCTCAAGGCCAACAACGAACTGATGATCAAAGGCGTCCTCTGCGTGCTAATAGGCCTGGGCGTGCTGGTCTCGCCCTACTTCATCAGCTCACCGGGCATGCAGGGCATCGTGGCCAAGTCCTCACTGGTGGGCTGGTTCGCGCTGGTGCTGGGCTGCGCCTTCATCGGCCTTTACGCCCGCCGGCGCATGGCGGCGGCGGCCAAGGCCTGACATTTCCCCGGGCCGATGCCGGACAACACCGACCGCGACGCCGCGATGGCGACGTTCGCTGCCTTGCAACGGCGTGCCGCCGAAGCCGGCATCACGCTGCGTCAACCACCTTCCGAGCCCGACAGCTGCTGCGGCCGCGGCTGCAACGGCTGCGTGTGGGAGGGCTGGTATGAGGCTGTGGACTATTGGCGCGAAGAGGCGCTCCTGAAGCTGGCCGATTAAACGGCCGCGCGGCCCAGCTCGCCGAACATTTCGCCCTGGCGGAACAGCACGGGCGCCGGTTGCACAAGCTCCAGGCGCCGGCCTCGCGCAGCATGACGACCTTCGGCTGCCTGGCTCCGGCGTCGCCCAGCATCGCTTCAGGCGTGCCCTGCTTGTGCTCAACCTGTGGGTGCCGCTGGGCGCTAACGGTATCATGCGAGCCTGCAGAAGTTAAACAAAAACATGACTACAAGGTAATCGGATGGGCGGGCTTCGTCTTTTATTGGCACTCATGGTGGCAATCAAACATCTTGAGTTGCGGCAGCCATTGTTTGACTCGCGATTCGCAGTACAGATGTTTTTCTTGATCTCTGGCTTTTATATGGCCATGGTCTGGAATGAGCGTTACCGCCACTATAAAAATCCCGTGCGTTCGTTCTACATATCCAGAGCACTGCGGATCTACCCCGTCTATCTCCTTGTCCTGTTAACGACGATTCCAATCGCCTGGTACGGCCTCATCCAAGGTTACGAATCCCCTTTAGTCGCCCCCATAGATGCACCTTTGACCGGATGGGCGTGGGCTTTTGTTTATGTCCCCCAAATCACATTGTTTGGGATGGACTTTCAGATGTTTGCATACCGAATTGCGGATGGAACTTTGCAACTAACCAGTGATGTTCGTAGCCACCCCTTACCTTGGCTTCTTCACTATCAATTTGTCCCACAGGCCTGGACGCTGGCCTGCGAACTGACTTTCTATCTGATTGTCCCGTTCGCTATCCTCCGTTGGAGAGTAGCCGCTGCATTATTTGTCCTGTCTATTTTGTCGCGGGTAATCTTCTGGACTTATCACTCATCGCAAGAGGCATGGGGCACGGGATTTTTTCCATTCGAGCTTGCACTTTTTTTGGCTGGATCGCTGTCTTACACCATCTGGACCCATTTAAAGGAAAAAGTACTGAAAGCGTTCAGTTCCAGATTTTCCGTAGCGCTGGTGGCCATGTCTCCGATTTTGATGGCTCTATCTTTCAATGTCATTCACAACAAGTTGGGCGAAGCCGCGTATTGGGTTTGCTACGCTTATGCGGCCCTGACTATCCCTCTGCTGTTTGAGTGGTCGAAGCATTCGGTACTTGACAAGCAACTWGGGGAGTTCTCTTTCCCCGTCTACATCTCCCATTTTTTAGTGATTGATGCTCTTTTGTCAGTTGGGATTAACCGCCCCCCACTACAGGTGTTGCTTTTCACTTTCCTGCTCAGTATTTTGCTTGTTGCGGTCCAAAGGAAGATCGATGCTTATCGCACATCGTTAAATCGAAAAGCTGCAGTTTGTTGAAACGGCACCGCATACCAATAAATCATCCGTCCTTTTCAATAGGCGTCCGAGGTTTCGATCTTCTTTTGCGCCTGGACGGACTCCTCGGTCAGCACGGCAAAGCGGGCAAGCTCGTCCGCGCCCAGGGGCTGGGCCTGCAGAAGGGCCTGCGTTTGCAGGGACTGCGCGCGCGAACTTGACGAAGGAGTTGTCGTGCTTGCCGGCCATGGCCGCCAGCACGCGGGCCGAGGGCAAGGTGGAGGGGTCGAGCAAGGCGGCGCTGGCGGCGGTCAATGTGTCGCTGTATTGCGTGCCGCCGTGCGCGGCGTCCAGGGCGGCGGC
>NZ_JBFUBY010000206.1:0-7439 GCF_056405515.1 Polaromonas sp. P1_G2 | reverse complement strand
GTCCTGAACGCCGGTGTCCACGCGCACGCCGAACAGCTGTGAAGTGTCGGCCGCGAACATGGTTTCCTTGGGCGGCTGGAAGCGCACAAGCCGGCCCGTCGAAGGCAGGAAGCTGCGGAACGGGTCTTCGGCGTTGATGCGGCACTCAATCGCCCAGCCATTGCGCTGCACGTCCTTCTGCGCGATCGGCAGCTTCTCACCGGCCGCGACGCGGATCATCAGTTCCACCAGGTCCAAGCCCGTGATGCATTCCGTCACCGGGTGCTCGACCTGAAGCCGGGTGTTCATTTCGAGGAAGTAAAAGCTCTGGTCCTTGCCGACCACGAACTCTACCGTGCCGGCGCTCTGGTATTTCACGGCCTTGGCCAGCGCCACCGCCTGCTCACCCATTGCCTTGCGCGTGGCGTCGCTGATGAAGGGCGACGGCGCTTCTTCGATCACCTTCTGGTGGCGCCGCTGGATGGAGCATTCGCGTTCATTGAGGTAGACCACATTGCCGTGGCTGTCGCCCAGCAGCTGGATTTCGATGTGGCGCGGCTCCTCGACAAACTTCTCGATAAAGACGCGGTCGTCGCCAAAGCTGTTGCGCGCCTCGTTGCGGCAGGAAGTGAAGCCCTCGAACGCTTCCTTGTCGTTGAAGGCCACGCGCAAGCCCTTGCCGCCGCCGCCCGCGCTGGCCTTGATCATCACCGGGTAGCCAATGCCCTTGGCAATCTCCACCGCTTTCTCGGCGGTTTCAATCGCATCGTTCACGCCGGGAATGCAGTTGACCCCTGCCGCGCCGGCCAGCTTCTTGGATTCGATCTTGTCGCCCATGGCGGCAATCGAATAGTGCTTGGGGCCGATGAAGATGATGCCTTCTTCCTCGACCCGCTTGGCAAAGCCCGCGTTCTCGCTGAGGAAACCATAACCCGGGTGCACCGCCTGCGAGCCCGTCTGCTTGCAGGCCGCGATGATCTTGTCGGCCTGCAGATAACTGTCCCGGCTGGGTGCCGGGCCGATGTTGACGGCCTCGTCAGCCAGTTCGACGTGGCGCGCGTCCTTGTCGGCGTCGGAGTACACCGCGACGGTTTTGATGCCCATCTTGCGGGCGGTCAGGATGACGCGGCAGGCGATTTCACCTCGATTTGCGATCAGTATTTTTTTAAACATAAGCTCTTTCCATCGAGGTGAAACCGCCTGCGCACGCTACGCGTGCCATGCAATTTAGCTGCGCTGCTGCAGCGCTTCGCGCTTGGTCACCGCGATTGGCTATGAGAATTTTGGTAAACATGATGATGTCCAGTCGATTTTCTTTTTTGATACGCGGCAGCTCAGTATTCCCGCAGCAACCAGCCTGAAAAGCAGGCGAAATACTCGCGCGTCCATGCGTTGTAGCGCATATAAAGCGGTGTCAAGGCACCCGCCGTGCGCACATGGGACCAGCCCGCTTTTTCGGCAATCCAGCCGGCGCGCAGCGTGTGAAAGTCGCTGGTCACCAGCACCATGGGCACATCCCGTTTCACACCCGCAGCCTCCAGCAGACGCGCCGAAAACACCAGGTTTTCATACGTGCTGGTGCTTTGGTCTTCCAGGTTGATGCGCGCGGCATCCAGCCCAAGGCCGACCAGGTAGTCGGCCATCACACGCGCTTCAGGAATCTGCTGCTTGAAGTCCGTTCCGCCGCTGACCACGACCCGCGCCCGGGGATGTTGCCCGGCGAGGCTGTAGGCCAGTTTGAGGCGCTCCGCCAGGGTCGGGGAGGCTTGCCCGTTCGGCGTGCTTGAGCCGAGAACCACGATGATCCGCGGATCGGCATCTCCCGCAGCCTAAGGCTGCAGCCGCTGCAGGACAACAAAAAAGACCAGCAGGGAGGCCAGCCACAGGAAGAACCCGGTGAGTACCAGCCGCCAGGCGAGCCATCGCCAGCGGCGTCCGCGCAGCCACCTATGCCAACGTTCGGCGAACCATGAAAGCGCGATCAGCACCGTCGCGATGACTGCCGGCACGATCACGCCGAGGTGCGTGACCTTGGCCGTCACGAGGTAAAGGCAGTCGACCAGCAACAGGAGGCCGATCGCCAGCTGCAGCCAGCGCATGATCCCCGGACGGTACCTGCCGGGTGTCGGGCCAGAAATGTCCAAGGCGAAAATTCCGGACATGGCTTACAGCGGGATGTTCCCGTGCTTGCGCCACGGGTTCTCGATCTTCTTGTCGCGCAGCATGACCAGCGAGCGGCAGATGCGCTTGCGGGTTTCGTGCGGCAGGATCACGTCGTCGATAAAGCCGCGCGCGCCGGCCACAAAGGGGTTGGCGAAGCGGGCCTTGTATTCGGCCTCTTTGGCGGCCAGCTTGGCCGGGTCGCCCTTGTCTTCACGGAAGATGATTTCCACCGCGCCCTTGGCGCCCATCACCGCGATCTCCGCGTTGGGCCAGGCGAAGTTGACATCGCCGCGCAGATGCTTGGACGCCATCACGTCGTAGGCGCCGCCGTAGGCCTTGCGCGTGATCACCGTGATCTTGGGCACGGTGCACTCGGCGTAGGCGTACAGCAGCTTGGCGCCGTGCTTGATGATGCCGCCGTATTCCTGGCTGGTGCCTGGCATGAAGCCGGGAACGTCGACAAAGGTGATCACCGGGATGTTGAAGGCGTCGCAAAAGCGCACAAAACGCGCGGCCTTGATGGAACTCTTGATGTCCAGGCAGCCGGCCAGCACCAGGGGCTGGTTGGCGACGATGCCCACTGTCTGCCCTTCCATGCGGGCAAAACCGATGATGATGTTCTTCGCGTACTCGGGCTGGATCTCGAAAAAATCACCGTCGTCCACCGTCTTGACGATGAGCTCCTTCATGTCGTACGGCTTGTTCGGGTTCTCGGGCACCAGAGTGTCCAGGCTCAGGTCCATGCGGCCGGCCGGGTCCGCGCTGGGGCGAATCGGCGCTTTCTCGCGGTTGTTCAACGGCAGGTAGTTGTACAGACGGCGCAGCATCAGCAGCGCCTCGACGTCGTTTTCGAATGCCAGGTCGGCCACACCACTGCGCGTGGTATGGGTGGTGGCACCGCCGAGTTCCTCGGCCGTGACTTCCTCGTGCGTCACGGTCTTGACGACCTCGGGCCCCGTAACAAACATATAGGAGCTGTCCTTGACCATGAAGATGAAGTCGGTCATGGCCGGCGAGTACACCGCGCCGCCGGCGCAGGGGCCCATAACCATGCTGATCTGCGGCACCACACCGGAAGCCATCACGTTGCGCTGGAACACGTCGGCATAACCGCCCAGCGAGGCCACGCCTTCCTGGATGCGGGCGCCACCCGAGTCGTTGAGCCCGATGACGGGCGCGCCCACCTTCATGGCCTGGTCCATCACCTTGCAGATCTTCTCGGCATGGGCTTCGCTCAAGGCGCCGCCGAACACCGTGAAATCCTGGCTGAAGACAAACACCAGGCGGCCGTTGATCATGCCGTAGCCGGTGACCACACCGTCGCCGGGGATCTTGTTGTCCTGCATGCCAAAGTCGGTGCAGCGGTGCTCGACGAACATGTCCCACTCTTCGAACGTGCCTTCGTCCAGCAGGAGCTCCAGCCGCTCGCGCGCCGTCAGCTTGCCTTTGCCGTGCTGCGCGTCTATGCGCTTCTGACCGCCGCCCAGGCGGGCCGCGGCGCGTTTCTTTTCGAGTTGTTCGAGTATTTCTTGCATGGTGTGTTCCGCAATGTCGACAGTGAAAACTTACTTGGTTGAATCAAACAAAAGGCGCGCGGCGGCCTGGCTCATGCGGCGCGAGTCGTGCCCTACGCCCGGCACCGTGACGCGCTCCCAGGCCAGCGATGTGCCCAGCTTCTGCGCCTGCGTGGTGGCCTGCGCAAAGAAGTTGCTGCCGCGCTCAAACCGGTTCGCGCCCTGTGCCGTGGCCTGCCTGGCCTTCGGCAGGTTGGCCGCGTCGGTCTGGATGTCGGCCTCGCCGAGCAGCACGACAAGTTTGCGCGCAAAAACCTGCTTGAGCTTGTCGGGGCTGACGATGCTCTCGTCCAGTGCGTAGGGAAACTTGTCGTCCGTCAGGCCAGGATAACGGGGCRTGGTGTAGCTGCCGGCATTGGCGGCCACGGCGACGGAAACGCGGGGCGCCTCCGTCAGCAGCATGAAGCGATGCACGAACTGCCCGCCGGCTGAGTGGCCGAAGAGCAGATAGTCGGACGCCGTGAGCCCCTCGTCGGCACGGACAAAATCGAAAAGATGCTCAATGATCTGGAAGGACCATTTGCTGCGGTCGCGCGTCTCGATGCCGCCCATATTGAACAGCCGGGA
Organism: Polaromonas sp. P1_G2; assembly: GCF_056405515.1. NCBI lineage: Bacteria > Pseudomonadati > Pseudomonadota > Betaproteobacteria > Burkholderiales > Comamonadaceae > Polaromonas > Polaromonas sp. P1_G2. The sequence goes on along the minus strand of NZ_JBFUBY010000206.1, from coordinate 3,156 downwards.
AGAAAATCGCGCCTCGTCGAACTCCGGGGCCAGCACGATGAGCTTGTTTTTCTCGGCAAAAGGCATCCAGTTGTCGCGCATGCGCGAACCCTGGCGCTCCGCGCCATGGATCACCATCATCACCCTGGCATCGGGGCCGGCGCTGCGCGCCTTGTAGTAGTGCACGGTGACGGGCTTGTCCGCGAAATAGCCCTTGTCAGTGAAGACAAAGCTCTGCGGCTCGCCGGCCACCATGCCACCCGCCCAGGCCAGGCAGGCCTGCAGAAGCAGAACGCAGAGGATGACTATCTTCTTCATCGGTCCCATCCCTTGGCGGCAAGCGCCAGCAAACTACGGGCGGCTGTCGAGGGCGCGACTTCGCCGCGCGCCACCTCGGCCAGCAGGCCGGGCAGGCGCTCGTGCACCTGCGGGTCCTGGCGAAAGGCCTGCTTGAGGCCGGCATCTATGCGCTCCCACATCCAGGAGAGCGACTGCTGCTGGCGCCGGGTGGCGAGACGGCCGTTGGCAAGCTGCAAGGCCTTGAACTCTGTCACGGCTTTCCAGAACACGTCCACGCCTTTGTTATGAAGCGCGCTGAGCTGGATCACCCGCGGGTGCCAGTTCTTGTCAAAGTTGGCCGCCTGCGTGCTGTCCATGGCATTGTTGACCAGGCCGAACAGGCGCATCGCCGAGGTGATCTGCGCTTCAGCCCGCATGGCCGCGTCGGCGTCGATGTCGGCCTTGTTGATGATGACCAGGTCGGCCAGTTCCATCACGCCCTTCTTGATCGCCTGCAGGTCGTCGCCGGCATTGGGCAGTTGCATCAGCACAAACATGTCGGTCATGTTGGCAACGGCGGTTTCGCTCTGGCCCACACCCACGGTCTCGACGATCACCACGTCATAGCCGGCGGCTTCGCAGACCAGCATGGCCTCGCGCGTCTTTTCGGCCACRCCGCCCAGGTTGCCGCTGGAGGGGCTGGGCCGGATGTAGGCGCGCTCGTGCACCGAGAGCTTTTCCATGCGGGTCTTGTCGCCCAGGATGGAACCGCCCGAGACGGAAGAGGAAGGATCGACGGTGAGCACCGCGACACGGTGACCCTGTGCGATCAGGTGCAAACCCAGCACTTCGATAAAGGTGGATTTTCCGACCCCGGGCACACCGCTGATGCCCAGCCGCATGGCCTTGCCGGTATGGGGCAGCAAGGCCGTCAGCAGTTCGTCGCCCTGGGCGCGGTGGTCGGCACGGGTGGACTCCAGCAGCGTGATGGCCTTGGCGATGGCGCGGCGCTGGGCCATCGCGTCCGGGCCCATGATGGCCTGGAGGAAATCAGGCGCGGCCATCACGCCACGCGCTCCACCGCGGGCCATTCATAGTGCAGGTCGACGCCCTCTTCGCCCTGCAGCACAAAGCCATGGCGCAGGTAGAAGCGGTTGGCATCGCTTTCTTTCAGCGCAGTCAGCTTCACGGCCAGACCGCGCTCGCGCGCCTGGGCCAGCACCTGGCCGAGCACCCAGGCGCCTATGCCTTGGCCGCTGGCCTTGCTGCGCAGGTAAAGATGGTCAAGCCGCAGGGCCGCCTGGCCTTCGGGCTTGAGCGTGAAAAAACCCACGCGCTCGCCGTCCAGCAGGATGTGTTGCATGTACTGCGGCAAAAATCCCGCTGACAAGCGCTCGCGCGAGCGCGCGAGGTCAWAGCGGCCGACGCGCTCCAGGCTGGGCCGCATCGCGTCTATGCGCAAGGCCAGCATGTCCTCGAAGTCGCCGGCAAGCACCGGCTGCAGGGACAGGCGCAAACTGATATCCGTCACCGCGGGCTCACTTCGCAACAGCGGCGCGAATCTGTTCCAGCACGTCCTTGGCGCTGGCCGGGATCGGCGTGCCCGGGCCGTAGATGCCTTTCACGCCGGCCTCATACAGCATCTCGTAGTCCTGCCGCGGAATCACGCCGCCCACAAACACGATGATGTCGTCGGCGCCCTGCTTCTTGAGCTCGGCGATGATGGCCGGCACCAGCGTCTTGTGGCCGGCGGCCAGCGTGGAGACGCCCACGGCGTGCACGTCGTTTTCAATCGCCTGGCGCGCGCACTCTTCAGGCGTCTGGAACAGCGGACCCATGTCCACGTCGAATCCCAGGTCGGCGAAGGCCGTGGCCACCACCTTGGCGCCGCGGTCGTGGCCGTCCTGGCCCAGCTTGGAGATCATCACGCGCGGGCGGCGGCCCTGCTCTTCGGCGAAGGCGTTGATCTCGGACTTGAGTGTTTCCCAGCCTTCGGCGGAGTCATAAGCGGCAGCGTACACACCGGTCACCTTTTGTGTATCGGCGCGGTGGCGCCCGTAAACTTTTTCGAGGGCATCGCTGACCTCGCCCACCGTGGCGCGCAGGCGCACGGCCTTGATACTGAGGTCCAGCAGGTTGCCACTGTTATTTTCGGCGGCCGCCGTCAAGGCGTCCAGCGCCGCCTGCACCGCCGCACTGTCGCGTTTGGCCTTGATGGCGTTCAGGCGAGTGATCTGCCCGTCGCGCACGGCCACGTTGTCGATGTCGCGCGACTCGATGGCGTCTTCGGTCTTGAGTTTGTATTTGTTGACGCCGACGATGACGTCTTTGCCGCTGTCGATGCGCGCCTGCTTCTCCGCTGCGGCGGCTTCGATCTTGAGCTTGGCYCAGCCGCTGTCGACGGCCTTGGTCATGCCGCCCATGGCCTCGACCTCCTCGATGATGGCCCAGGCGGCGTCAGCCATGTCCTGGGTGAGCTTTTCCATCATGTAGCTGCCGGCCCAGGGGTCTATCACGTGGGGAATGTGGGTTTCTTCCTGGATGATGAGCTGGGTATTGCGGGCGATACGGGCGCTGAACTCGGTGGGCAGCGCAATCGCTTCGTCAAACGAGTTGGTGTGCAGGCTTTGCGTACCGCCAAAAACCGCGGCCATGGCTTCTATGGTGGTGCGTACCACGTTGTTGTACGGGTCCTGCTCGGTCAGGCTCCAGCCGGAGGTCTGGCAGTGGGTGCGCAACATCAGGCTCTTGGGACTCTTGGCATTAAAGCCCTTCATGATGCGGCACCACAGCAGGCGGGCGGCGCGCATCTTGGCGACTTCGAGGTAGAAGTTCATGCCGATGGCCCAGAAGAAGCTCAGGCGCCCGGCGAATTCATCCACGTCCAGGCCCTTGCCC
>NZ_JBFUBY010000205.1:0-12796 GCF_056405515.1 Polaromonas sp. P1_G2 | reverse complement strand
TTGCATAAATAGCGTTAACAGGCCCTGAAACACCATAGACCTGTTGGCGGCAATCGTCTAATTGCCGGAATCAATGCATGAAATTGATAAAAGCTATAAATACGTAAGCATTAATAACAACCATCAATTGCAAGCCGCGCCGTCATAGCGCTTCCGCGCTGGAGAGCCGAGGCTGCGCTCCTCATAATTACGTTATGGTAGATTGATTACGAATAGGTAAACAAGACAAGAGGCGCAGCCCATGCCCGAGACAACACCCATCCATAACAATCCGCCCGCCACCCTGGCCGCCGCTTTCACCAATGGCTATGAGTTCGCCCAGGGCGCGGGCTACACCCTGCCCGAATACCCCTTCGTCGAGCCGCCGGAGCTGCGCACGGGTGAGGTCAAACGCCACGCGGTCGCCATCGTGGGCGGCGGCATCACCGGGCTGACGCTGGCCTGCGCGCTGGCGCAGTACGGCATCAAAGCCGTGCTGCTGGACGAGGACAACACCGTGGGCGTGAAAGGCGCCTCCTCGCGCGGCATCTGCTACGCCCAGAAAACCCTGGAGATCTTCAAGCGCCTGGGCATTTACGAGCGCATCGCGGCCCGAGGCGTGCAGTGGAGCGTGGGCCGCACCTTTGCAGGCAGCGACGAGGTCTACGCCTTCGACCTGCGCCAGCAACAGACACACTCGCTSAGCCGCCAGCCGCCGTTTATCAACATCCAGCAGTTTTATGTCGAGGGTTTCCTGGTCGAGCAGCTGTACAGCCCCGCGCCTGAAGACCGCCTGGTTGACCTGCGCTGGAACCACCGCGTCACCGGCATCGAGCAGAACGAGGACTTCGCGACGCTGCGACKGGAAACCCCGGCCGGCTCGTATGCGCTGGAGGCTGAGCACGTCATCGATTGCAGCGGCTCTCGCAGCCCGTTGCGCGCCTGGTGCGGCGCCACGGTGACAGCGCAGCAAGGAGACGACCGCTGGTGCATTGCCGACGTGCGTTTCAAGAACCCGCCGCCGGTGGAGCGCCACACCTGGATAGAAGCGCCCTTTAACGAAGGCCGGGCCGTCTGGCAGCACCTGATGGCGGACGGCGTCTGGCGCATCGACTACCAGATGCCGCCGCACGCCAAACCCGAAGAAGTCAGCCGCGAGGACGTAGTGCGCGCCCGCCTCAAAGCGCAGTTCAAGAGCCAGGCCGGTCAGCTGCTGGACGACGGCGACTACGAGATCGTCTGGGTCGGCCCCTATGCCTACCGCAGCGAATGCCTGGACAGCCTGCGCCACGGCCGCGTGTTTTTTGCCGGCGACGCGGCCCATGTGATGAGCCCCTTTGGCGCGCGCGGCGGCAACTCGGGCGTGCAGGACGCCGACAATCTGGCCTGGAAGCTGGCGGCCGTGCTGCAGGGCCGCGCAGCGCCCGCCCTGCTCGACAGCTACCACCACGAGCGGCACGAGGCGGCCACGCACAATGTGCGGGTCACCAACCGCACGGCGCGCTTCCTGCGGCCGGCCGACGGCGCCGAAAGGCTGTTCCGCACTGCGGCGCTGAGCCTGGCGCGCGAGCATGTGTTCGCGCGGCAACTCGTCAACACCGGCCGCATGTCCACGCCCAACCACTACACACGCTCGGGGGCCTGCGGTCCCTCCGGCGGCCGCGCGACGCAGAACGTGGGTTTTGCCTGGCCCGGCGGCCGCCCCGGCGAACTGCTGGACCTGCTGGCCTGGGCCCAGGGCCGTTTGCTGCTGCTGGCCTTTGGGGATGTCTCCGCCGCCGCGCTGGCGCGCTTGGCGGCGCTGTCGGTGGAAGCCGGCATCCGCTGCGTGCAGGTGGTCGGCCCCGGCGAAAAAGCCACGGCCGTGGAACACGTGATTGACGACCAGGGCCACCTGCAGGCGACCTGCCACGTTTTCGGCCACGCCTGGGCGCTGCTTCGGCCCGACGGCCATGTCGCCGCCACCGGCGAGAGCGTGGACGCCTCGCTGGTCCACGCGGTGGCCGCCGCGCTGGGCGCGTCCACCGGAAAGGACATCGCATGAAACCCGACAGCCCCCTGAGCACGCGCCTGCATTTCCAGGACGCGGATGCGTTTTACGAATGCCTGCTGGACGCCCACCAGGGCCTGAGCCGCGAGGAATCCGAGCTGCTCAATGCCAGGCTGATCCTGCTGATGGCCAACCAGCTGGGCGACACCGCGGTGCTGCGGGCCTGCGTGGCGGCAGCGTGCAAGACCTGAAAACTTATTCACACCACGCAATACCCTTCCCGGAATGAACCCTTGCCCTCCCCGTTGGGGTGCAATCGGGATGAGTGGGCCGCCCGGGAACGCGACATGGGCTAAGGCCCATGCAAGGGCCTGGGTGGCTCAATCGCCCGATTTCACCCCAACGGGGAGGCAAGGGCGGCCTAGTCGAATAAAATCAGGGTAGTTTCACCCAACCCAAGGCGGCATCCCCTCGATGCCGTTTTTCATTGCCCCCATGACCAACGCTGCCGCCCCCGCCCCTGCCGATACCGCCACCCCCGCCGCAGAGGCCGTCAAAGTCCCGACACCGGGGCTGGACAGCCTGGCCAAATCCTTCGAGCCGGCCGCCATCGAGAGCCGCTGGGGCCCCGAATGGGAGCAAAGCGGCCAGTACGAGCCCACGCTGGACGCGGCCAAACCCTCGTTTTCCATCCAGCTGCCGCCGCCCAACGTGACGGGCACGCTGCACATGGGCCACGCCTTTAACCAGACCATCATGGATTCGCTCACGCGCTACCACCGCATGCGCGGCCACAACACGCTGTGGGTGCCCGGCACCGACCACGCCGGCATCGCCACGCAGATCGTGGTGGAGCGCAAGCTGCAGGGCGAAGGAAAAAGCCGCCACGACCTGGGCCGCAAAAACTTCGTCGCCAAGGTCTGGGAGTGGAAAGAAGAGTCCGGCACCACCATCACGCGCCAGATGCGCCGCATGGGCGACTCGGTGGCCTGGAAGCACGAGTACTTCACCATGGACCCGAAGATGTCCACGGTGGTCACCTCGACCTTTGTGCAGCTCTATGAACAGGGCCTGATCTACCGCGGCAAGCGCCTGGTGAACTGGGACCCGATCCTCAAGTCCGCCGTGTCCGACCTGGAAGTCGAGAACGAAGAGCGCGACAGCTTCATGTGGCACATCGAGTATCCCTTCAGCGACGGCCCGCAGAAAGCGGCCGACGGATCGCCGCTGCGCGGCATGCACATCGCCACCACACGGCCCGAAACCATGCTGGCCGACGGCGCGCTGGCAGTGCACCCCGACGACGAACGCTACAAGCACCTGGTCGGCAAGATGGTCGACCTGCCGCTGTGCGACCGAAAAATCCCGGTGATCACCGACGACTATGTGGACCCGGCCTTCGGCAGCGGCGTGGTGAAGATCACCGGCGCGCACGACTTCAACGACTACCAGGTCGCGCTGCGCCACGACCTGCCGCTGATCACCATCTTCACGCTGGACGCCAAGATCAACGAAAACGGCCCGGTGCAATACCAGGGCCTGGACCGTTATGACTGCCGCAAGGCCGTGCTGAAAGACCTGGAAGAACAAGGCTTCCTCGAAAAAGCCGTGCCGCACAAAAACATGGTGCCGGTTTGCGCGCGCACCGGCGCGGTGGTCGAGCCCATGCTGACCGACCAGTGGTTTGTCGCGCTGAGCAAGGTCAGCGAACAGGACCCGACCGGAAAATCCATTTCGCAAAAAGCACGCGACGCCGTGAGCAGCGGCGAGGTCAAGTTTGTACCCGAGCAGTGGGTCAACACCTACAACCAGTGGATGAACAACATCCAGGACTGGTGCATCTCGCGCCAGCTCTGGTGGGGCCACCAGATCCCGGCCTGGTACGACGAAGACGGCAAGGTCTATGTCGCCACCAGCGAGGAAGAGGCGCAGAAGCAGGCGCCCGGCAAAAAGCTCACGCGCGACGAAGACGTGCTGGACACCTGGTACTCGTCTGCGCTGGTGCCTTTCTCGTCGCTGGGCTGGCCCGAGAAGACCAAAGAGCTTTCCCTGTTCCTGCCCTCCAGCGTGCTGGTCACCGGCTACGACATCATCTTCTTCTGGGTCGCCCGGATGATCATGATGACCACGCACTTCACCGGCCAGGTTCCGTTCAAACACGTGTACATCCACGGCCTGGTGAAAGACGCCCAGGGCAAGAAGATGAGCAAGTCCGAAGGCAATGTGCTGGACCCGGTCGATTTGATCGACGGCATCGAGCTCGCCCCCCTGCTTGAAAAACGCTCGCAAGGCCTGCGCAAGCCCGAGACCGCGCCGCAGGTGCGCAAGAACACCGAAAAGGAATTTCCCGACGGCATCCCGGGCTACGGCGCCGATGCGCTGCGCTTCACCTTCGCCTCGCTGGCCAGCCTGGGCCGCAGCATCAACTTTGACAGCAAGCGCTGCGAGGGCTACCGCAACTTCTGCAACAAGCTCTGGAACGCCACGCGCTTCACCCTGATGAACTGCGAAGGCCAGGACTGCGGGCTTGAAGAGCACAGCAAAGAGCAATGCGCGCCCGGCGGCGAGTTCCACGGCTACCTGAGCTTCTCGCAGGCCGACCGCTGGATCTCATCGACCATGCAGCGCGTCGAAGCCGACGTCGCCAAGGGCTTCGCCGACTATCGCCTCGACAACGTCGCCGGCAGCATCTACCAGTTTGTCTGGGACGAGTTCTGCGACTGGTACCTTGAAATCGCCAAGGTGCAGATCCAGACCGGCAACGACGCGCAAAAACGCGCCACGCGCCGCACCCTGATCCGCACGCTCGAAGCCATCCTGCGCCTGGCGCACCCGGTGATTCCCTTCATCACCGAAGAGCTGTGGCAGACCGTTGCGCCCATCGCCGGCAAGACCGGCAAGTTCATCGGCGTCGCACCCTATCCGCAAAGCCAGCCCGAGAAGATCGACGAAAAGGCCGAGGCCCACGTCGCCAAGCTCAAGACCCTGGTCGACGCCTGCCGTAACCTGCGCGGAGAGATGAAGGTCTCGCCGGCCACGCGCCTGCCGCTGTTTGTGGTCGGCGACAACGCCTTCATGACCGGCGTGGCGCCCGTGCTCAAGTCGCTCGCCAAGCTCAGCGAAGTCAGGGTCTTCGACGACCAGGCCGGCTGGGCCGCCGCGGCACAGTCCGCACCGGTGGCCATCGTCGGCGAAGCGCGCCTGTGCCTTTTCATGGAAGTCGATCTGGCGGCGGAAAAGATGCGCCTGCAAAAGGAAGAGGCTCGCCTGACGGGAGAGATCACCAAGTCCGAGACCAAGCTCGCCAATGAAGCTTTCGTCAGCAAGGCCGTTCAACGGGGCTTTTTTGTGGGCGGCCGCGTGTTCAGCGGATCATGAACTCTGGCTCGGACCATTGGGAGGGTGTTACGCCACCCGGCAAATCCAGGCCCATGGAACCGCTGGGCAACTGGTCCATGCCGCTGTGCGGCACCGAGCCTATAGCCTCATGCATGCGGTGCGCCACATACCAGCTCGAGCGCAGGCGCGCCTCGCGTGTGTGCGAGCCCAGGCGCGGCGTGACGAATAGGTTCTTGAGGCCCTTGAGCGGCGAGGTGTCGCCCAGGAAGCTGGCTTCGGCGCCGTCCAGGATGCAGGCCTCGATGCGGCCGTCGCACAGCGCCGCGGCCAGTGCGGCTTCGTCGAACAGTTCGCTGCGGCTGATGCCTACCCACAGCTGGTTGCGCCTGCAGGCGGCCAGCAGTTTTTCATTCACAAAGCCGCGGAAGCGCGTGGCGTAAAGCATCTGCACCGAGACCGCGTCGGCCTGGCTGACCAGTTCGGGCAAGGACACCGGCTGTATGCGCAGGCGCTCCCAGATCGGCGCCGTGTGGTGCACCGCCGGGTCGTAGCCTATAAGGCGCACGCCCAGGCCGTTCAGCATGCCGGCCAGCGTGTGCGCCGTCGGCGCCAGGCCCAGGATGCCCACGGTGCTGCCGTGCAGCTCCCGGCCCATCTGCGTCGTCGGATGGCGGCGCCCCATCAGGGCCGAGACCAGGCCGCGGCGGTACAGCAGCAGCAGGCTGCTGAGCAGGTATTCGGCATTGGAGCGCACATTGGCGCTGCTGGCATGCACGACCTTGATGTCGCGTTCCTTGCAAGCCTCGAGGTCGGTGTTGTCCGTGCCCACATGCAGGCGGCCCACGGCCTTGATTTTGGGCAGGAAGTCAAGGAATTCTCGCGTCACCACGGTCTGCCGCGGAAACACGATACCCTTGGTCTTGTAGGCGATCTTGCGCAGCGAAATCAGGTCGTCGGCGAGTTCGGGGTGGTAGCCCACGCTGTGGCGGGTCTCGAGCCAGGCCATGGCCTCGGGCACCAGCGCGTCAAGAAGTAAGATGTCCACCCAGTGAGTCCTTTTTTCCCGCAGACCGCAATTCGCGCGGATTGACCACGTCAAGTCGGGCGTTTGTCCGACCTGAAGCGATGTATCAACAACGCAACACTCTAGTCTTTTCCCCGATCAAAGTCGATGCAAAAATTTACATTACACAAAGCAGTGTTCCCGGTGGCCGGTCTCGGCACCCGGTTTCTACCGGCCACCAAGGCCCAGCCCAAGGAAATGCTCCCCGTCGTCGACAAGCCCTTGATCCAATACGCGGTCGAAGAGGCTTACGCGGCAGGCATCCGCCACATGATTTTTGTGACAGGACGCAATAAACGGGCCATAGAAGACCACTTTGATACTGCTTACGAGCTTGAGAACGAACTCGAGGTAGCCCAAAAGCACAAGCTCCTGGACCTGGTCCGCTCCGTCCAGCCCGACGACATGAACTTTTCCTATGTGCGCCAGCCCCGTTCCCTGGGCCTGGGCCATGCGGTGCTGTGCGCCGAGCACCTGGTCGGCCAGGAGGCTTTTGCCGTGCTGCTGGCCGACGACCTGATGGTCGGCCCCCAAGGCGGTAAATCCGTGCTGGCCCAGATGGCCGAGCAGTTCAAGGAAGTGCAGCAGTCCATCCTGGCGGTGCAGGAAGTGCCGCAGGACCAGACGCGCCGCTACGGCATCGTCGCCACCGACGGCGCCAGCACCGGCCTCATGAAAGTGAAGAAAATCGTCGAAAAACCCGCGCCCGAAGCCGCCCCGTCGCGCATGGGCGTTGCCGGCCGTTACATCCTGACGCCGGCCATTTTTGAGCACATCCGCAGCCAGAAGGCGGGCGTGGGCGGCGAGCTGCAGCTCACCGACGGCATTTCAAGCCTGCTCGACAAAGAGAGCGTTTATGCCTTTCAGTACGAGGGTAAACGCTATGACTGCGGCAGCAAGGAAGGCTTTCTGGAGGCCACCGTCGAGCTGGCGCTGCAACACCCCGAGGTGGGCGTGCACTTCCGCAATTACCTCGACAACCTGCAGATCGGCTGGTCGGGCCGGGAACGCCGCAAGCAGGCTTGAGCGGCTTGCGGGTTTGACGGTCTGGCGGCTTGGCGTCGCCTTCAGCGGCGCTTGAGTACGTGGATAAAGTCGCTGCCGGCGACCTGCTGCTCGACCAACTCATTGCCCGTCTGCTTGGCAAAAGCCTGGAAATCCCGGGTCGAGCCCGAATCGGTGGACACCACACGCAACAGCTGGCCGCTCAGCATTTCCGTCAGCGCCTTTTTGGCTTTCAGGATGGGCAACGGGCAGTTCAGGCCGCGGGTGTCGAGTTCTTTGTCGATGTTCATGAAAATCCTTGGGTTGCCGCGATTTTAAGCAAAGCGCAATAGCCCTTTAACGGGCTTTACCCGAGGCGGCGCGGCATGCCCGGTCCTATTCCGTCCTCTTCGCCCATTCCACAAATTCCGGCTCATGCCCCCGCGTGCGCAGCCAGTCGGCTAGCGCATAGCCCGTGCCGGCGGGCCAGCACTTGAGCTTGTCCAGGTCATAAAGCCGGTAATCCACCAGCTCCGGCGAGAGGCTGACCTCCCCCGTGCAGACCGCGTGGTAGGCAATGATGATCTGGTTCATGCGCTGGAAGTCGTAGACGCCGATCAGGTCCAGCGAACTGGTTTCCAGGTTGGTTTCTTCCTTGATTTCGCGCTCAATCCCGCCTTGCGGCGTTTCGCCGGCTTCCATAAAGCCCGTGATCAGCGCATACATCTTGCCCGGCCAGGCCGCGTTGCGCGCCAGCAGCACCTGGCCGTGGTATTCAATCACGGCAGCCAGCACCGGCGTCGGGTTGTTCCAGTGGGTGAAGCCGCAGGCCGGGCAACGCAGCCTGGCCTTTTCGCCGCCGTCCTCCATCTGCGACACCATGGCAAGCGGCGTCGCGCAGTTCGGGCAAAACCGGAATTCATGGGTCATGGTGGGGGATCAAGGTGAGAAGGAAGACAAAAGAAAAGAAACGCGCCCCGCTTACCAGGGTTTCCAGTTTCGAACGCGCATCAGACGGGTAAAAAGAGAGCCGGCCCTCAAGCCGGAAACACTCCAGTAGACAGGTAACGATCGCCCCGGTCGCAGACCACAAATACGATGACCGCGTTTTGGACGGTCTTGGCGATCTCCTGCGCCACCCAGAGGGCGCCCGCGGCCGAGATCCCGGCAAAGATGCCTTCCTCGCGCGCCATGCGCCGGCACATGTCCTCGGCGTCGGCCTGGCTCACCAGCACGAGCTCATCGACCTGGCGCGGGTCATAGATCTTGGGCAGGTATTCCTGCGGCCATTTGCGGATTCCGGGGATGCGCGAACCCTCGCTGGGCTGGGCGCCGATCACCCTGATGGCGGGGTTTTTCTCTTTGAGGTAGCGCGAAACCCCGGTAATCGTGCCCGTCGTGCCCATGGCACTGACAAAATGTGTCACCTTGCCTGACGTATCTGTCCATATTTCGGGCCCGGTGGTCTCGTAATGGATGCGCGGATTGTCCGCATTCGCGAACTGGTCCAGCACCCGGCCCTTGCCCTCTTTCTGCATCTGGTCCGCCAGGTCGCGCGAGTATTCGATGCCCGCGCTTTTGGGCGTCAGGATCAGTTCCGCGCCAAAAGCCTTCATGGTCTGGGCCCGCTCGATGCTCAGGTCCTCCGGCATGATCAGGACCATCTTGTAGCCCTTGATCGCCGCCGCCATGGCCAGGGCAATACCCGTATTGCCCGAAGTGGCTTCGATCAGCGTGTCGCCCGGTTTGATGTCACCGCGCTCCTCGGCGCGCTTGATCATGGAGAGTGCCGGCCGATCTTTGACCGAGCCGGCCGGGTTGTTGCCTTCAAGCTTGCCGAGGATCACATTGCCCCGTGCGGCGTTCTCGGCGGCGTAGATGCGTTGCAGCGCGACCAGAGGCGTTTTGCCAATCGCGTCTTCAATGGTGGGATAGTTCATGACCACACTGTGCCATAATTTGAGGCTTCGCTCATTCCAGCCCGGGTGGTGAAATTGGTAGACGCAGGGGACTCAAAATCCCCCGCCGAAAGGCGTGCCGGTTCGATTCCGGCCCCGGGCACCACGGCTCTTCAGTCGTGGAGAACATCACGCTGCGCCATTGGCCTGCCACAAAATGGTGTTCCCCGATCTCTCTTGAATGCTTCGACGCGCTTGAGCCAAATGATGAGCCAAGGGCACCCATCTTGGGTACCAACAACCATGTGTTMCATGACTGAGCAAGCCGGCACAACTGCGTTGCTTGATTGAATACGCGTCCCTCTAGTAGTCCCTCTAATACCTCGCCGCGAATGGTCCGGCGAAGTTTTGACCCTGCTGCTTGCAACACCATTCAATAAAGCGCATTCTTCCAGCGCGGCCCGGCCCTTTCCCCAATCTGTGCCCCACGCCCCTCGCCGCGCCAGGAGTCCGTCATGTGCACCCTGCATTTGCGTCATTGGCTCTACCTCCTCCTTTCAGGCACTTTGCTGCTGGGCACGGCCCACGCGGCCACGCCACCACCGCCGCCTGCGCAGGCCATGATGGACGCGCTGAACCGGGCCACAACGGCGGTGGTGGGCGTCAAGGTCACGGCGACGGAAGACGCTCGCTCGGCCGAGACGCTGGGCCTGCGGCGTGCCGGTTCGGGCGTGCTGATCAGCCAGGACGGGCTGATCCTGACGATCGGCTACCTGATGCTGGAGGCCGAGCAGATCGAGATCGTGACCCAGGACAACAGGACGCTGCCGGCGCGCGCCGTGGCCTACGACCTGGCCACGGGTTTCGGCCTGCTGCGCCCGCTGCTGCCGCTGCGCAATGTGGCGGTGGCGGCCCTGGGCAGCAGCCGGGATCTGCAGCCGGGCGAGCCGCTGATGGCAGTGACGGGCCCGCAGCCGGACGAGGATGGGGACGTGAGCATGACGCGGCTGGTCAGCCGGCGCGCGTTCTCGGGCAGCTGGGAATACCACATTGAATCGGCGCTGTTCACCAGCCCGCCGGTGCTGGCCAGCGGCGGCAACCACAGCGGTGCGCCGCTCTTCAACCAGCGCGGCGAGCTGATGGGCATAGGCTCGCTGTTCGTGTCGGACGCGACGGGCGAGAACCGCCGCCTGCCGGGCAATATGTTTGTGCCGGTGGACCTGCTGCGCCCCATCCTCGCGGAGCTGCAGCGCGCGGGTTACAGCGCCAAGAGCCGCAGGCCGTGGCTGGGTATCACCTCCAACGACCAGGGCGGGCGCATACAGATCGTGCGCGTAAGCAAGGAAAGCCCGGCGGACCTGGCCGGGCTGTCGGCGGGCGACGTGGTGCTGGCGGTGGACGACGCGAAAGTCGCGACGCTGGAAGCCTTTTACAAAAAGCTCTGGGACCACGCCGCACCGGATGCGGAAATCCGCCTCACGGTGCTGCAGGGTGCCGAGATAAAGACCATCGTGCTGCGCGGCCAGGACCGCATGCAGACGCTCAAAAAGCCGCCGGGTATCTGACCGGCGCCACGGCGCTATGCCGGAAGCGGCGCCGTGCGGTGCAGGTTCTTGCCTATCGCCTGAAAGTGCAGCGCGGCGGACGGCGCGGTTTCGGGTTCCGCGTCCAGCTTGAACTCATCGACGGCGGCCTGCAGCTGCAGCGTCTGCTCGGCCAGCGAGGCCGCGGCGGTGGAGGCCTGCTCGACCAGCGCGACGTTCTGCTGGGTCGCCTTGTCCATCAGCACCATGGCCTGGTTCACGTGTTCGATGCCGTTGCTTTGCTCGACCGAGGCGGCGGAGATCTGCTCGAGCAGGCTGCTCACGCGCTTGACGGCCTGCACGATGTCCTGCATGGTGCGACCGGCCTGGCCGACCAGCTCGGAGCCGTTCTCGACATGCGCCACGGAGTCGGCGATCAGCGCCTTGATTTCGCGCGCGGCTTCGGCGCTGCGCTGGGCGAGGCCGCGCACCTCGCTGGCCACCACGGCAAAACCGCGRCCCTGYTCGCCMGCGCGMGCGGCTTCCACKGCCGCGTTSAGCGCSAGGATGTTGGTCTGGAAGGCGATGCCYTCGATSACGGCGATGATGTCCACGATCTTTTTGGAACTGCCGCTGATGGCCGCCATGGTGTCGACCACCTGGGCCACCACCGCGCCGCCTTGCTCCGCGGTACCCGAGGCGGTGGCCGCCAGCCCGCTGGCCGAGCGCGCATGCTCGGCGTTGAGCCTGACGGTGGAGGTCAGCTCTTCCATGCTGGAGACGGTTTCTTCCAGCGAAGCGGCCTGCTCCTCGGTACGCCGCGACAGGTCGGCATTGCCGGCGGCGATGTCGCCGGACGCCAGGGTGATGGAGTCGGTCGAGGCCTTGATGCGGCTGACCAGGTCGGTCAGCGTGTCTTCCATATCGCCCAGCGCGCCCAGCAGCCGGCCGAAATCGCCGCCGCGTTCGGTGGAGAACTCCTGGCTGAGGTCGCCGGCGGCCACGGTTTCGGCGATGTAGATCGCTTCATTGAGCGGCTGCGCAATGCCGCGGCCCAGCCGCCAGGCCACTGCCGCGCCCACCAGCAAAGCGGCCAGCGCCAGTCCCAGCATCCAGCGCTGCGCCGATGCGATGCCGCTTGCCACAGCCTCGCCGCCGGCCTTGGCCGCCCGTGCCTGCAACTGGGCCAGCGCGACCAGTTCCTGCTGCAGCCGCTCCAGCGCGGGGCCAGCCTCGGCCACCCAGGCGCGAGAGGCCCCGTCGCGGTCGCCCGCTTCGAATTGCCGGGCCGTTTTGGCAAGCGCCTGGGCATGGGCAGCCTGCGCGCCGCGCACGCCGGCCAGCAAGGCTTTCTCTTCGGCAGGCGGTGCGCCGGCCTCCAGCACCGCAAGTGCGTCCGCCATGTTCTTGTCGCCGGCCGCCAGCTGCCGCCGCGCGGCGGCCGCCTGCGCCGGATCGCCCGTGAGGGACAGTTCCAGGGTGGCGCGCGCATTGGCCTGCGATGAAGCGGTCAGCGCCGCCACGGCGCCCGCGCGGGTCCAGGCGTCGCTGCTCAGATCACGGCTGAAGGCGCCGGCGCCTGTCAGCTGGCTCAGGCCCACGGCCAGCAAGCCGCCGGTCAGCAGCAATACCAGGCCAAAACCCGCGCCCAGCCGCGTGCTGATCTTTAAATTGTCCAGTTGCATGGTGTTGTCTCCTGCAAGCCGCTTCCGTCTGAAGGCGCGGGAGAGGCCAAGCTCATGCACGGTATCAAGAAAAGTTCGGGCGCTTGTGCCCGAACAAGACGCAAAAGAGGGCTTTATTTATTGAATTGACAGGGGTTGGTGGCCGGGTCTTGCKCCGGYTGTCCGCGCTTCCTCTGTTCTCTTTGCTGAGGGTTGCTGGCCGGGAGTCGCCCGGCATGCGACTCACTTTTTTTGCTTCGCCAAAAAAAGTAAGCAAAAAAAGGCGACCCGCAGTCTGGGTCGCTTCGCCAAAAAAAGTAAGCAAAAAAAGGCGACCCGCAGTCTGGGTCCCTACG
>NZ_JBFUBY010000204.1:0-7456 GCF_056405515.1 Polaromonas sp. P1_G2 | reverse complement strand
GGTTGCCCGTAGCGCAGCGGAGGGACGCAGCAACCAGGGTCGCGTTTTCTTTTGCTTACTTTTCTTTTGGCGAAGCAAAAGAAAAGTGAGTAGCCGCCGGGCTACCCCCGGCCAACCGCCCTCAGCAGAGAGAACAAAAGCACAAAGGCCGGAGCAAACCCAGCCAGCAAGCCTAAGCAAAAAGCAGCAACGCTCATAAGGACAAAGAACATCAGAACCTGTAAGCTACTTCCGTCCACATCCGCATCGCATCCGGCGCCTTGACCAGCTCAGGTGCAGGCCCAAGCGGCGAGGCGAGGTAGGCCCGAGCCCGCCACTGGTTGAACCCGGTCCAGTCAAGCCCGACCCCGGCGCCGCTGAAGCTCGCGGTGTTGACACCGGCCGTCCAGGGCCGCTGGTTGACCTTCAGGTAAGCGCCGTCCCAGAACGCCAGCGCCTGGAGTTTTCCGCCGCCGACCTGCCCCAGGTCGTAGCGCACTTCAATGCTTGCGCGGTAACCGGCATCGCCCGACAGCGCGCTCACGTCGTAGGCGCGCACGGAATAAGGCCCACCCACAGACATTTTTTGCGACGAGTCGAGGTTGGTGTTCGCCCATTGGCCCGCCCATGACAAATACACCGTGCCCTTGTCTCCCCAGCGCTGCAGCCGGGAGAAGTTCAGGTTGGTCTTTGAAAACCAGCCCTCCGTCCTTGCGCCGGCCGCGTCCGCCTGCTGGGCCTCCGCGACATCAAAGCCCACCCGGCCACGGCTCCATACCAGGCTCCAGGTGTTGATGCCGCCGGACATCAGGGTGTCGCGCCAGTCCCCGCTCAGGCTTGAAACCCAGCTGCCGAGGTGCCGGTCGGTCTTCATTCCTGCCATATCGATGCGCTCACGCAACTGCAGGTTGTCGTACTGGACCTGGCCGTAAACGTTGATGGTCTGGCTTCGCAGCAGCGGATGCCTGCCCCACACGCTTTCGGTTTCGGCGGAACCATGCGCGCCGAGCTCCTGCAAGGATCCGCCGATTTTGTAGTTCAGCATGGAATAGGCGGCGCCGCCGCGCGTGCCCTGCCCGTTCAACAAGGACTCGTAACTCACGCGCCCGTAGTTGACCCCGGAGCCAGAACTCAGGCCGCCCACGCCCAGGACATCGCCACGCCGCAAGGGATTGTTGAAGTACACCGTGCCACCGAGCCGGCCCCTGCCTGTGTAGCTGTTGCCGTAGTCGTCCAGAACCAGGCTTCCGGAGACTGCCTGGCCGGGCGCGACCTGGATACTCAGGTCCGAGCTTCCCATGCCGTCGCCGGGCCTCAGGGTTGCCTGCACCACCACGCCGGGTATGTCCGACATCAGCAGCAGGGACCTGTCGAGCAAGGCCTGCTCGACAGGCTGCCCGCCTTGCAGCGGCGCCGCCGTCGCCTGCAGCAGCAGGTCGTTCACGCGGGTCTGGTTGTCAATGCCGACCTTGCCGTAGCGCGCCTCTATCACCAGAAAACGCACAATGCCCGACTGGATCACCTGCGCGGGCACCACGGCGCGCGCAAAGGTGTGGCCGCGGCCGCGGTAGTACCTGCTGATGCGCGTCGCCATTTCATCGAGCTGGTCCAGCGTCAGGGTTTTGCCTTCCGCATCGGCCACCAGCCCATGCAGGGTGTCCGTCTCGACCACGGTGTTGCCGAGGATCTGGATCGATTTGACGTCCACCGAAACCGGGGGACGTACGGGCGGCGCCGGAGCATTTTCCTGGTTGTTGAGGGACGGCCCTTCCCCACGGGGCGGCGGGGCGAAGGGCTGGGACGGCTGGACCTGCTGGAGGATGCTGCCGATATCGACCGGCGGGGGATCGGCCGCCCGGGCCGCCAACAAGGGCGCGGCGGCCAGTAGCAGCACCACGTGCTTTCGGGATAAGAGGCATTTCATGAGAAAACTTCCGTGGAGCGACCGGTTTTATTTTTTGGCGGAGAGCACACCGCTTCGCAGCTGCACGCCGCCGTCAACGATGTGCAGGCGCGGGTCTTTTCTTCCCGTGGCAAGGGGCGTGTCGTCCGCCACCACCTCGGCGGGCCGGCTGGAGAGCTCCAGCGCCTCACCGCCCGACGATGCGTCGGTGCTTGCGCTGTGGGTCACGCGCAGGGTTGACGATGCCTGGGTCGAGCTGGCGTTGGGATTGGATTTGGCGTTGGAGTTGGCGTTGGCGTTGGAGCTGGATGTAGAGCGCTCCGTATCCAGGGCCTGTTGCATGGCCGAACGTATGCCGTCACCATCCACCCCCAATCCCCGCCCGGACGTCGCCGGCGCCGGCCCGGGCGCGGGCACAGGTGCCGCGGGCAAGGGTGTGATGGCAGCCGTCAGCCCGGTGGGCTGCACCACCGTGTAATTGCCGGCGTCGATACCACCCAGGGTAAAGCCGGTCACGGTCACGGCTTTGCCATTGCCTACGTTCGGGTTGCCAAAAGCACCGCGGCCGACACCGCCGACGCTGACCACGTCGCCGGCCAGGGCCGTGACGGCGGCGGTTCCGCCCAGGGTGGCCGCGGTTGTGCCGTCGAACACCTTGTTCTGGGCATTCACACCGGTGACGGCCAGGCTGGCCTGGGTGATGTTCGCGGTGACGCCGCCGGGTTGCGCGATGACGTAGTTGCCTGCGTCAGCGCCGCCCAGCGTATAGCCGGTGACGGTCACCGCCTTGCCATTTCCTGCGTTCTTGTCGGCGAAGCTGCCGCTGCCCGTGCCACCCACAGTCACGACATCACCGCTCAGGGCCGTGACACCGGCCGCACCATTGAGCGTCGCCGTGGTGGTGGTGTCATACACCTTGTTGTTTGCACCTACACCTGTGACCGCCAGGCTGGCCGGTGTGATGTTGGCCGTCACCGCCGTGGGCTGAACCACGGTGTAGTTACCGGCATCGGCGCCGCCCAGTGTGTAGCCGGTGACAGTGACGGCCTTGCTGTTGCCTACGTTCTTGTCGGCGAAGGTGCCGCTGCCACCGCCAACCGTCACGGTATCGCCAGTCAGGGCCGTGACGGCCGCCGTTCCGCTGAGGGTGGCGGTGGTGGTGGTGTCGTAGACCTTGTTGTTTGCGTTCACACCGCTGACAGTCAAGCTGGCGGGTGTGATGTTCGCTGTCACCGCCGTGGGTTGAACCACGGTGTAGTTGCCGGCGTCGGCACCGCCCAGCGTGTAGCCGGTGACGGTGACAACCTTGCCGTTGCCCACATTCTTGTTGGCGAAATTGCCGCTGCCGGTGCCACCCACCGTCACGACATCACCGCCCAGAGCCGCGACGCCGGCCGTGCCATTGAGCGTCGCCGTGGTGGTGGTGTCATAGACCTTGTTGTTGGCACCCACACCTGTGACAGCCAGGCTGGCCGGCGTGATGTTCGCCGTGACACCCGTGGGCTGCACCACGGTGTAGTTGCCGGCATCGGCGCCGCCCAGCGTATAGCCGGTGACGGTGACGGCCTTGCCGTTGCCCACGTTCTTGTTGGCGAAGCTGCCACTGCCGGTTCCGCCCACGGTCACGGTATCGCCACCCAAAGCCGTCACCGCCGCTGTTCCGCTGAGCGTGGCCGTAGCGGTGGTGTCGTAGACCTTGTTGTTTGCACCTACACCTGTGACCGCCAGGCTGGCCGGTGTGATGTTGGCCGTCACCGCCGTGGGCTGAACCACGGTGTAGTTACCGGCATCGGCGCCGCCCAGTGTGTAGCCGGTGACGGTCACCGCCTTGCCGTTGCCTACGTTCTTGTTGGCGAAGCTGCCGCTGCCGGTGCCGCCCACCGTTACCGTGTCGCCACCCAGCGCCGCCACCGCTGCTGTTCCGCTGAGCGTGGCCACGGTCGTGGTGTCGTACACCTTGTTGTTGGCATTCACGCCTGTGACCGTGAGGCTGGCTTGCGTGATGTTTGCCGTGACGCCGATGGGCTGCACCACGGTGTAGTTGCCGGCATCGGCACCACCCAGTGTGTAGCCCGTGACCGTCACAGCTTTGCCGTTGCCCACATTCTTGTCGGCGAAGGTGCCGCTGCCACCGCCAACCGTCACCACGTCGCCGCTCAGGGCCGTGACGCTTGCTGTGCCATTCAGCGTGGCGTTGGTGGTGGTGTCGTAGACCTTGTTGTTCGCGCCTACGCCAGTGACGGCCAGGCTGGCTGGCGTGATGTTGGCGGTCACCGCCGTGGGCTGTACCACGGTGTAGTTGCCGGCATCGGCGCCGCCCAAGGTGTAGCCGGTGACGGTGACGGTCTTGCCGTTGCCCACGTTCTTGTTGGCGAAGCTGCCGCTGCCGGTTCCGCCCACGGTCACGGTATCGCCACCCAAAGCCGTCACCGCCGCTGTTCCACTGAGCGTGGCCGTAGCGGTGGTGTCGTAGACCTTGTTGTTGGCGCCCACACCCGTGACGGCAAGGCTGGCTGGCGTGATGTTGGCGGTCAATCCCGTGGGTTGCACAACGGTGTAATTGCCGGCATCGGTACCGCCTAATGTGTAGCCAGTGACAGTGACGGCCTTGCCGTTGCCCACGTTCTTGTCGGCGAAAGTGCCGCTGCCACCGCCGACTGTCACCACGTCGCCGCTCAGGGCGGCAACACCGGCTGTCCCATTGAGCGTGGCGCTGGTGGTGGTGTCGTAGACCTTGTTGTTGGCGTTCACGCCCGTCACCGTGAGGCTGGCCGGTGTGATGTTTGCAGTCACCGCCGTGGGTTGAACCACGGTGTAGTTACCGGCGTCGGCGCCCCCAAGTGTGTAGCCCGTGACGGTCACGGCCTTGCCATTGCCCACGTTCTTGTTGTTGAAATTGCCGCTGCCGGTGCCGCCCACCGTCACGGTATCGCCACTCAGGGCCGCGACGGCCGCTGTTCCGTTCAGCGTCGCGATGGCCGTTGCGTCGTAGACCTTGTTGTTGGCTCCCACACCCGTCACCGCCAGGCTGGCCGGTGTGATGTTGGCGGTCACTGCCGTGGGCTGCACCACGGTGTAGTTGCCGGCATCGGCGCCGCCAAGGGTGTAGCCGGTGACAGTGACGGCCTTGCCGTTGCCCACGTTCTTGTTGGCGAAGGTGCCGCTGCCGGTGCCGCCCACCGTCACAACATCACCGCTCAGGGCAGTAACACCTGCAGTGCCATTGAGCGTCGCCGCGGTGGTGGTGTCGTAGACCTTGTTGTTCGCGCCTACGCCGGTCACCGCCAGGCTGGCCGGCGTGATGTTGGCCGTGACAGCGGTGGGCTGCACTACGGTGTAGTTGCCGGCGTCGACACCGCCCAGCGTGTAGCCGGTGACAGTGACGGTTTTTCCGTTGCCTACATTTTTGTTGGCGAAGCTGCCGCTGCCGGTGCCACCCACCGTCACGGTATCGCCAGCCAAGGCCGTGACGGCCGCCGTTCCGCTAAGGGTGGCGGTGGTGGTGGTGTCGTAGACCTTGTTGTTTGCGTTCACGCCGCTGACAGTCAAGCTGGCGGGTGTGATGTTCGCGGTCACTGCAGTGGGTTGAACCACGGTGTAGTTGCCAGCATCGGCGCCGCCAAGGGTGTAGCCGGTGACAGTCACGGCTTTACCCGTGCCAACGTTTTTGTTGTTGAAATTGCCGCTGCCGGTTCCGCCAACCGTCACCGCATCGCCTGCCAAAGCTGTCACGCTGGCCGTGCCAGTGAGCGTGGCAGTAGTGGTGGTGTCATAGACCTTGTTGTTGGCTCCCACACCCGTGACGGCCAGGCTGGCCGGCGTGATGTTGGCGGTCACTGCCGTGGGCTGCACCACGGTGTAGTTGCCGGCGTCGGCACCACCCAGTGTGTAGCCGGTGACGGTCACGGCTTTGCCGTTGCCCACGTTCTTGTTGGCGAAGGTGCCGCTGCCCGTGCCACCCACGGTCACAGCATCGCCACCCAAAGCCGTCACCGCCGCTGTTCCGCTCAGCGTCGCCGTGGCGGTCGTGTCGTAGACCTTGTTGTTCGCGCCTACGCCGGTCACAGCCAGGCTGGCCGGCGTGATGTTGGCCGTGAAACCTGTGGGTTGCACCACGGTGTAGTTGCCGGCATCGGCGCCACCCAGCGTGTAGCCGGTCACGGTAACCACCTTGCCGTTGCCCACGTTCTTGTCGGCAAACCGGCCGATGCCCGTGCCGGCCACGTTCACCGTATCACCGACGAAAGCTGCAACGCTGGCCGTGCCGTTGATGGTGGCGGCGTCGTTGGCGTTGTACACCTTGTTCTGGATCGTCACACCGCCAACGGCAAGGCTTGCCGGCGTGACGTTCGCGGTCAGGCCCGTGGGCTGCACGATGACATAGTTGCCGGCGTCGGCGCCGCCCAGCGTGTAGCCGGTGACGGTGACGGCCTTGCCGTTGCCCACGTTTTTGTCGGCAAAGGCGCCGCTGCCGGCGCCGGCCACACTCACCGTGTCGCCGGCGATGGCCGTGACGCTAGCCGTCCCGTTCAAGGTGGTACCCAGGCCCGCGTCATACACCTTGTTGTTTGCGCCTACACCGGTGACCGTCAGGCTGGCGGGATTCACCGTCAGCACGCCATTGACAATGTTGATGTCATAGCCTTGCTGGTTCGAATACAGGCCGGAACCCGTCACCGTGTAGCTGCCGGCATTGACCGCTCCCTGGGCGGTTCCGCCGAAACTGATGCTCCCCGACAAGCTGCCGCAGGCCACGTTGGAGCAACTGATGCCGGTTCCGCCATTCCAGGACAGCTTGTCGTAGGTCTTGCTGGCATTGCCAACGGTGACCGTGGTGGCCTTCATCAGTGATTTGAGCAGGGGGCGGCTGTTGCCCTCATAAATGCGCCAGACGTTGCTGAGGTCCCAATTCGGGTTGACGTTGCCGTTGGCGGCTGTGGCTGAGTTGAAGTTGGCTTGCTGCTGCATCTGGGCCGTGGTCATGCCCGTGCCGCCGCCCGAACTGGTGGCCTGGCCGGTCGTGGTGCTATCCCAAAAGCTGCCGCTGATCGTTCCTGTCGTCCGGCTTCCCACCAACCCGCCAACACTGCCGGCCGTACCGGTCACCTGCCCGGCAGCATAACTGTTGCTGAGGACACCACCGTTATTGCTCATGTCCCCCACCAAGCCACCCGTCTTGGTGGTGCCGGTGACGGTGCCAGTGACGTAACTGTTGCTGATGCTTCCGCCGCTGCCGCTCCACAAGCCAACCAGCCCGCCGCTGGTGTCGCCTGAATTGTTTACGGTGGCGCTTGAATAGCTGCTGCTGATGGCGCCGGTATGGAGCATGTAGCCCACCAGGCCGCCGGCATTGTTTGAGCTGGTCACGGTGCCGGCGGAATAACTGCTAGTGATGTCGCCCTGGTTGTAGCCGGCCAGGCCGCCGGTAAACACCGAGCCGGTCACAGCGCCTGTCGCGTAACTGTGGTCGATTTTTGAGCTGCCGCTGGTTCCCCCCACCAGTCCGCCGGCATCGCCTCCTCCGGATACGGTGGTGCTGGCGTAGCTGTTGCTGATAATGCCGTCGTTCCATCC
>NZ_JBFUBY010000203.1:0-7473 GCF_056405515.1 Polaromonas sp. P1_G2 | reverse complement strand
GGCCGAGGGCAAGGTGGAGGGGTCGAGCAAGGCGGCGCTGGCGGCGGTCAATGTGTCGCTGTATTGCGTGCCGCCGTGCGCGGCGTCCAGGGCGGCGGCGRTGGGCGCGCACTGGGCCAGTATCTCGGCGCCCCAGCCGGTCAGCGTGACTTCCTGCCCGCCGCGCTTGAGCTTGAGCCCGGGTTCGCGGCCGCGCGCCGCCGTCTGGTGCTGGTTGTGCTTGAGCTCGGCGATTTCCTGCGGCGTGTCCTTCGGGCTGTCGCTGAGCAGGCAGTGCAGCAGGAACACATCGAGGAAACGCATGGTCTGCGCGTTGATGCCGACCGGCTCGAACGGGTCCAGGTCCATCAGGCGCACTTCGATGTATTCGACGCCGCGCTCGCGCAGCGCATGCAGCGGGCGCTCGCCGGGATGGATGACGCGCTTGGGGCGGATGGWGCCGTAGAACTCGTTTTCGATCTGCAGCAGCGTGGTGGCCAGCTGGTTGTAGTCGCCGCCCGGGTTGCGGATGCCGACAGCCTCGTAGGCCGGGTAAGGCCGGGTCAGCGCGTCCTGCAGCGAGGCGCCGTAGCCGTCCAGGCTGTTGTAGCTGACGGCCAGAGAGGCCTGCGCATCGCTCTGGTAGCCCAGCCGACCCATGCGCAGCGAAGTGCCGTGCGGCATGTACATGGTGCTGTCGCTCAGGGTCTGCAGCTCATGCTGGCGGCCGGCGACAAAGGTCGAACACACGGCGGGCGAGGCGCCGAACAGGTAGAGCAGCAAAAACGCCTGGCGGCGGAAGTTGCGGATCAGCGCGAAGTACTGCTCGCTGCTCACGTCGGGCAGCGACCAGTTGTAGTGGATGCCCGAAATCGTCTGCATGCGCCGCCCGTAGCGGTGCGACAGGCCCATGCGGTAGACGCTCTTGGCGCGCCCGACGTTGGACGAGCCGAAACGCGCGATCGGGATGGTTTCGTCGGTCGGCAGGCCGCAGGGCATGCTGGAAACCCACAGCATCTCGTCGCCCAGCGCCTTCATGGTGCTGTAGGTGAACTGGTGCAGTTGCGTGAGTTCCTGCAGTGTGGCTTCGGGGCTTTTGTGGGCGCCTGTGACCAGTTCCACCTGCGACTCGCTGAAGTCGGTGGTGATGGTCGGGTGCGTGAGGGCCGAACCCAGGGCGGCGGGATGCGGCGTGAGGGCCAGGCCGCCGCCGGGCTGGGCGCGCAAGCTTTCCTTCTCGATGCCGCGGCGCATGCCCTTGAGCCGGGCGGGGGTGAGCGCTTTCAGGCGGCCCTGTAGCGCGCCCGCAGGCGCCTGCAACTTGGTCATATCGTCATTCCCCCAGGTTCTTGAATTGGCGTGGAAGTTATCACAGCCCGCCGCTTTACGCTGGCACGGGCGGGCTTGCCAGCACAGGCCGGGTGGGGTCTGGCGACCCCGCCGGCAGGCCGGCCGGATTTCGGCCATGCATCTCCGTTTCGGGCACAAATCCACACTTTAGCCATTTGGATGTGGAAAGCGAGCGACGCCTTCCCGCCAACTTGTTGAAACTTCCTTGACTTGTCAGTCAAGCTGGACGACGATAAAAAACATTCAGTAACACCTCTGTTTTCACTTCATACGCTTCCAGACTCACCGGTTTTTCGAGGGAAGAGTTGGGGTCAAACTGCGAGGAGCCGCACCAAAAATGAAAAATTTGATAACCAAACTGTTTGGCGGGTCACCTCATGGGACCTCGGCCAAACGCCCGCCCGCTTCCAGCCGGGACAACCCGCTGACCATTGAAGACGGTTCGGACAACGCCACGCGCCGCCAGCTGGTGCAGGTGCTGCTGCGCGACGCGCTGCGCAAATACGGCATTCCGCCGCGCTGGATCGACTGCCAGATGCTGCTGGTAAACAGCCGCAGCAGGGGACCGGGCATGTATGTGCGCCTGGTCGTGCGGGAATGGGACGCCCGCCTGATGGACTACGCCTTCGCGTTCCAGAATGCGCTCATGGTCGAGATCACCCGCTTTGAGCCGCAGGCCAGCCAGTGGCTGCACGGCATTTCATGGCAGCTGGACGTGGCGCAAACCTGCCCGCACCGCAGCATGCCCGACAAATCCTTTTGGGCCGACCCGGTCGTCCCCCCAGTCCGGCCGGTCCGCCCCGCCCAGCCCCTTGTCCAGCCCATCGCTCCATTGTTCGAACCCATGAGCGCGGCCACTGCGGCAGCCGCCGCAGCCCCCATCCCCGCGTCGCTGGGCCAGGCGCAGGCGCCACAGGCTGAGCACACCACGGCGGCCGCATCCGCCGAAGCGGCCGCCCAGCGCGCACCCGCGGCGCCTGATGGCGACGCCATGAAGGATCTTGAGCGCCTCTTCCGCATCCGTGACCAGGAACTGGGCATGCGGGCTGATGGCAACCCTGCACCCGTCGGCTACGAAGCCACGCAGCCTTCGCCGCTGTAGGAACGGCCAGCCCGCCGCATCCATGCGGCGCGCCGGCAAAATTCGCGCAAAACCGTCGCCGCTCCACGGCGCCATGACGTCGCGCACTATTTTCAGCAATCAAAGTCCAGCGGCGGACAATTGACCCGCGCATACGCGGCGGCCTCCAGTACGGTCCAGATGTTCCCAAAAAACATCCAGACCCGCCGCCATGAATTTGCAGCACCAGGCTGTGGCCGCCCCCGTCGCGACCCCATCCAAAATCCCCCGCAGACCCCCTTCACGAACCAAGCCACCGGGCACCGGCGCGCACCGCTTTGCAGCGCACCCGCTTCCGCGCGGTATTACCCTGATCGAACTGCTGGTGGTCCTGGCCATCATCGCGATTGTTGCGGGCTTTGCGATTCCCTCTTTCCTTGGATTGGTCGCCAGCACCCGGATCTCCTGGACTGTCAACGCCTTCGTCTCTGACACCCGCTATGCACGCGGCGAAGCCATGCGGCGCGGGAAAACCGTCACCCTCTGCAGAAGCGCCGATCCGGCGGCCAAGCCACCCAAGTGCTCCACCGGAACCGGCCTTGCCGCCGGCGGCTGGAAGGAAGGCTGGGTCGTTTTTTGGGACGAAGACGGCGACGGCGCATTCGACAGCGCCATCGACACCGTGGTTCGGGTGCAGGAGGCTTTCGCGAACACCGGCAATTTTCTGGCGGTCAACAATGCGGGTAGCCCCGTCAACAACCGCAACCACATCAGCTACGACGCCACCGGCCGAGCCGTGGGCCTGCAAAGTCGCTGGCTGGTGCAGGCGCCAGGCTCGCTGGGCAAGAACAGCAGCTACACCCGCACCCTGTGCATGAATATAGTGGGCCGGGTGCGCGTGCAGGCCGGCGAAGCCGCCTGCGCATAGGTATCGGGCTGCAGCGCTGCCTCGCCCCTGCGGCGCGGCAGCGACTGGTGTACGCTAGGCCGATGAGCCCTCCCTCTCCATCCACCGCCCCCACAAGCAACGCCCCCGAGGCCGCCTCTTCCCTCATCGATTCCCGCTATGCCGTGATGCGGCTGATGGTCACGCTGGCCATCATGACGGTGGGCGCCTGCGGCATGTATGTGGTGGCCGTGGTGCTGCCCGCGGTGCAGGCCGAGTTCGGCGTCTCGCGCGCCGATGCGTCCATTCCCTATACCTTGCTGATGATCGGTTTCGGCGTGGGCGGCGTGATGATGGGGCGCCTGGCCGACCGCTTCGGCGTGATGGTGCCCCTGCTGATTGGCGCGTGCGGGCTGGGCCTGGGTTTTGCGCTGGCGGCCATGGCCACCAATGTGTGGATGTTCTCGCTGGCGCATGGCCTGCTGATCGGCTTTCTCGGTTCGGCCGCCACCTTCGCGCCGCTGCTGGCCGACACCTCCCTGTGGTTTGTGCGCCGCCGCGGCTTCGCGGTGGCGGTCTGCGCCAGCGGCAACTACCTGGGTGGTGCAATCTGGCCGCCCATCGTGCAGCACTTCGTGGAAAGCGTGGGCTGGCGGCAGACCTACCTGGGCCTGGGCATTTTCAGCTTTGTGGCCATGGCCTCGCTGGCCCTGCTGATGCGCAAGCGACCGCCGGTGGCCGTGGCCTCCAGCGTTGGCAACAGCGCCCTGGCGGCCACGACCAGCAGCATGCCTTTCGGCCTGACGCCGGGCTCGGCGCAAACACTGCTGTGCGTGGCCGGCGTGGCCTGCTGCGTGGCCATGGCCATGCCGCAGGTGCACATCGTGTCGTACTGCACCGACCTGGGCTACGGCGCGGCGCGCGGCGCCGAGATGCTGTCGCTGATGCTGGCGTGCGGCGTGGTCAGCCGCCTGGTGTCCGGCGCGATCTGCGACCGCATAGGCGGGCTGCGCACGCTGATGCTGGGCTCGGTGCTGCAAGGCATCGCGCTGCTGCTGTTTTTGCCCTTTGACGGGCTGGTGTCTCTTTACGTCATTGCCGCGCTGTTCGGCCTGTTCCAGGGCGGCCTCGTGCCGGCTTACGCCATCATCGTGCGCGAATACTTCGAGCCCGCCGAGGCCGGCGCGCGCGTGGGCACGGTGATCATGGCGTCCTTGCTGGGCATGGCGCTGGGCGGCTGGATGTCGGGCAAGGTGTTCGACCTGACCGGCTCCTACCACGCGGCTTTTCTGAACGGCGTGGCCTGGAACCTGCTGAACTTCAGCATCGCATTTTTCCTGCTGTGGCGCGTGCGGCGCATGGCGCGGGATGCGCGAGGCGCGCAGCCGGCCTGAGCGTTTGTCCTTTTTAGGCCAAGACCTTTAACAGCCACTTCTCGAGGTCGACGATCTCCTGCGGGCACACCGAGTGCTCCATGGCGTACTCATGCCATTCGACGGGATAGCCCATGGCCGTGAGCGCATCGCGCGTGGCGGTGGCGCGCGGCAGTACGACCACGCCGTCGCGCGTGCCGTGGGCCAGGAAAATCGGCACATCCYGGTTGACGGCGCTGCGCTCGGCGGCGGTCTTGTCGGCCAGCGGCAGGTAACCTGACAGCCCTGCGATGCCGGCCAGCCGTTCGCCGTGGCGCAGGCCCGTCATCAAGGCCATGGCACAGCCTTGCGAGAAGCCCGCGATCACGATGCGGCTTGCAGGAATGCCGCGCGATGTTTCATGGGCAATCAGTGCCTCGATGTCGGCCTGCGACTTGCGCAGCCCGGCCTCGTCCTGCCGGCTCACCAGGTCGGCGCCCAGCAGGTCGTACCAGGCCGGCATGACGTAGCCGCCGTTGATGGTAACGGGGATGGACGGCGCGCTCGGGAACAGGAAACGCACATCACCCACGCTGGAGAGATTGAGCTGCTCGGCGATCGGCAGGAAGTCGCGCCCGTCGGCCCCCAGGCCGTGCATGATCAGGATGGTGGCGGTGGGCTTGTCGCCGGTCTGGGCTTCAATGACTTCGAGGGACATGGGTGGCGGGTCCAGGTGATTTAAGGAGCATGGGGTTTGAACACGGCGGGCTTGCGGCTGCAAGCAAACCAGTCGGGATTTTAGGCGCGTCTTCCCGAGCCCTTTCTACGCTTAAGGCCGGCCTAAGCCGACCCGCGAACAATGGTTTCCAGCGGCATGGAACACCCGGCGCGCAAAGCCTGATACGGTGTGACGACCCTTTTTGCGGAAGGAGCCTGTTGAAATGAAAACCTTGACACGCAAGGCCACCTCTGTGGCCGTCCTCGGTGCGCTGGTGACCCTCGTAACGGGCGCTGTGCTGGCCCAGGCCAGCGCGCCCTTGCCGCCGGTGCAGACCAGCGGCCCGGTTGAATACCTGAGCGGCGGCATAGGCGCCGACGAATCCGCGGCGATGCGCCAGGCCAGCGCGCAGTGGCCGCTAGCGCTCGAATTCGCCATCCAGGACAAGCAGCGCGCCGACTTCGCCGCTGACGTGAAGGTGCGGATACGCGACGCCCGGGGCCAGGAAGTTCTTCAAGCCACGTCCGAAGGCCCCTTCCTGTTGGCGCGGCTGGCACCAGGCAGTTATGCCGTGGAGGCCACACTGGCCGGCCAGACCCTGCACCGGAAAGTGGACGTGAAGGCGGGTCAATCCTCCAGGGAAGTGTTTCTCTGGGCCGCGGGCGCGGATAAAACCAGGCCGTGACACGCCGGACCTGATCATTCTGAAAAGGCAAACCATGCGCACCCTCACCGAACTGGTACGCGCAATAGACGACGGCACGCTGCAGGATGCCGAAAAGCGGCACCTGCTGGCGGCGGCAACCGGTATCGCCGCCGGCGCCGGCCTGCTGGCCGCGGCCTACCCCTTCGCGGCCAGCCTTGCGCCCTCTGAAGCGGCGCGCGCCGAAGGCGGGCCGGTGCTGGTGGATATTTCCACCTTGGCGACGGGCGAACTGCGCACCGTCGCCTGGCGCGGCAAACCCGTCTGGCTGATGCGCCGCAGCGATGACATGGTGCGCGCGCTGCAACAGCCCAACCCGGCGTTGGCGGACCCGCAGTCCAAGCGCTCCGAGCAACCGAAATCATGCGCCAACCCGACCCGCTCCGAGCGCCCGGAACTCCTGGTGGCGATCGGGGTGTGCACGCACCTGGGCTGCTCCCCGAGCCTGCGCCTGGACGACAGCGCGCTGAACGCCGAGTTGCATGCGCCCGGCGGTTTTTTTTGCCCCTGCCACGGCTCCCGCTTCGATCTGGCCGGCCGCGTGGTGAAAAACGTGCCGGCACCGACCAACCTGGAGATCCCCGACTACCGCTTCATCGGTGATTCCCAGCTGCAGATTGGCTAGCCGGCGCTGCGGGCAACCGCCCTTGTGAGCAGTCTCGCGGCTTGCTAGTATCTGGCGTCAGCATCTTCTGACGCAGCCTGGAGATTCGCATGAAACTCATCATTGCCGCCGTGGCACTTGCCACTTCCTCACTGGCTTTTGCCCATAACTGCCCCAACGAGATGAAGGCCATAGACGCCAAGCTGATGACCAACCCCAAGCTGTCGCCCGCCGACATGAGCAAGGTCAAGGAACTGCGCGCCGATGGCGAGAAGTTCCACAAGGAAGGCAAGCACGACGACTCGATGAAGGCGCTGGGCGGCGCCAAGAAGATTCTCGGGATCTGAGCCACACGGGCGTTCATCACAGCGCCCCCGATAATTCCCCTGCCGACCGCCATCGCCGGGCGGTCCCCAGGAGAAACCAGCATGACATCTTTCCCGGGCCTGGGCTACTACCAGGTCGACGTGTTCACCCATGAGGCACTGGCCGGCAACGGCCTGTCGGTCTTCCTGCCCGAAAGCCCGCTGCCGGCGCGCGCGATGCAGCGACTGGCGGTGGAGATGCGGCAGTTCGAAAGCATTTTCAGCACGCCCGACGGTCCCGGCAGCCGCTTCGAAGCGCGCATCTTCACGATGGAGGAAGAGCTCGACTTCGCCGGCCACCCGCTGCTGGGCGCGGCCGGCCTGCTGCATCACCTGCATGCCGCCGGGCAACCGGCCGCCGACTGGACCCTGATGCTGGGCACGCGCGCGGTCGCCCTCAGCACCACGCGGCTGGAGGGCACTGCTGCAGCACCACGCGGCTGGAGGGCACTGCTG
>NZ_JBFUBY010000202.1:0-7541 GCF_056405515.1 Polaromonas sp. P1_G2 | reverse complement strand
GGGCCACTGGCTCAGCATCGCCCTGGTCGCGGCGGGCGGCCTGCTCGCGCTGGTCCCGCCGCTGTTCGGCATTCCGCTGGCGGCCTATGTGTCCGTGGGCTTGCTGCTGGTGGGCGGCATCACGGCCCTGCCCTGGTTGATCGCGCTGCTCTACGACAGGCTCAGCCCGCATGTCACCGACCGCCTCCTGCCGCTGCTGGCGGTGGAGCGCGCGCGCCGCGTGCGCGAAAGCGCGGCCGTGGCCGTGAGCGGGGTGGTGGCGTCGTTAAGTTTGGCGGTGGCGCTGACGGTGATGGTGGCGAGCTTTCGCGAATCGGTCACGCGCTGGCTGGACGTGGTGCTGCCGGCCGATCTTTATGTGCGCACGGCGCTGGGCACTTCGGCCAGCGACACCGCGTATTTCTCGCCGGAGTTCGTGCAGGCGCTGGCCGGCCTGCCCGGTGTGGCGCGTGTGGGCGCGGCGCGCACCGTGCAGCTGCTGCTGGACCCGGCCAGGCCGGCCGTCACGCTGGTCGCGCGGCCGCTGGACGACCCGGCCACCGCGCTACCCCTTGTGGGCCGGCTGCTGCCGGTGCCACCCGGGCATGTCGGCATCTACGTGAGCGAGCCCATGGTGGACCTGTATGGCGCGCGCCCAGGCGGCGTCTTTCAGCCGCTCTCGCAGTCATTGCAGGCCGGCGCCGGCACGGCTGAGGCGGCACCGCCGTTTTACGTGGCGGGCGTCTGGCGCGACTACGCGCGCCAGTTCGGCGCGATCGCGATGGACAGGCGGGACTTCGAACGCCTGACCGGCGACCGGCGCGCCAACGACCTGGCGCTGTGGCTGGACGGCAGTGCGGCCGACGCCCTGGTGCAACAGTCGGTGCGCGCGCTGGCCGAACGGCAGTCGGGCGCGGGCGCGATGCTGGAGCTGGCTTCGGTCAGCGAACTGCGCGCGACCTCGCTGAAAATCTTCGACCGCAGCTTTGCGGTCACCTACTGGCTGCAAGGTGTGGCGATCGCCATCGGCCTCTTCGGTGTGGCGGCCAGTTTCAGCGCGCAGGTGCTGGCGCGCCGCAAGGAGTTCGGCCTGCTGGCCCATCTGGGCCTGACGCGGCGGCAGATCCTGGCCGTGGTGGCCGGCGAAGGCGCGGCCTGGACGCTGACAGGCGCGCTGGCCGGCCTGGCGCTGGGGCTGGCGGTGTCCACCGTGCTGGTCTACGTGGTGAACCCGCAAAGCTTTCACTGGACCATGGACCTGATGCTGCCCTGGCTGCGCCTGGGCCTGCTGTGCGCGGCCGTGGTGGTGGCCGGTACGCTGACCGCCTGGCTGGCCGGGCGCGCCGCGGCCGGCAAGGATGCGGTGCTGGCGGTCAAGGAAGACTGGTAGCCGCACCCTATGCGTGCCCGCATTAGAGGCTGGCTGGGTACACACTCCCCCGCCGTCCTACAGCGGGCAAGGCCTGTCTCCCACGCCACCCGGCCGCCCCGCGCCGCACACTGGCTCCCATGAGCTCGCCTCTTCTTTTATCCCTTCACGCATGGGAGCACGCGATGACCACCCCCACAACCGTCAATTCCCCGCCCCACGCCACTGCCCGCCCCGGCGTGGCCGGCCCCTTGCCGCCCCCTCCGCGCGCCGCCACACGGCTGGCCCACGGCCTGCTGGCCACCCGAAATGAGGACGGCAGCGTGACGCTGTCGCTCGAGCAGCCGCTGACCCTGCAAGCCGAGGAACTCGAAGACCTGGTCACCGACATGGCCGGCCTGCGCGCCGAACTGGATCCGCCCTACCCGCTGGACTGCCCGCCGCTGTGCGCGCTGGAGCCCTGCTACACGCCGCGCCACTGGGTCGCCTGCGACCCGCTGACCGGCAAGATCCTGCTGTTCCTGCGCCACCACCTTTTCGGCTGGCTGGGCATCGTGCAGACGCCCGAGGCCGCGCTGGAGATGCTCAAGTCGGTGGCTGTCGAAATGAAGAAGCTGGAACTGTCGGAGCGCGCCCCGAGCCAGGGTTTGCACTGAACACCAAACGACCGTCAGAACCAAAGTTTTAGTTTTTTCCAATGCCCGCGCCTTCCTGTGAAGGCGCTTTCTTTTGCTTACTCAAAGTCACGCTTTTGACCCGCAATTGTCATCACAGCACCCTTTTGYGCTCCTACCATGGAGGCACCACCCAAGAAATCGAAATCACTTCATAGAGGTCTTCACCATGGCATCCGTCAAAGCACCGCCACATGACTACCGCATTGAAAACGTCGACCCGGCCAAGGGCAGCCTGTTGCCGCCCAGCAGTTCCAACCATGTTTTTGCGGACTACTCCCTGGCGGTCGCCGTCGCCGTCAAGAGCGTCGCCGACCCCACCCGACAGGAAGTGCGCGTGGTCCACATCCCCAGCGGCGAAGTCGTCTTCAGGACGTCCGGCGCGGGCCGTTCGTTTTGAGTTTTTTGAAATTGCCGAACAGGTCAGGCCAGGCGCACGCTGGCCGCGAAATGATCGTAGACCACCGCAATGCGGCGCAGGTGGCGCGATTCGGCGTGCGCCAGCAGCCACAGGTCTGACTCGCAGCCCTCCAGCGTCTCGCCCAGCGGCACCAGCAACGGCTCGCCGGCCAGCATGAACACGGGCACGATGCCCACCCCCAGCCCCGCCTTGATCGCATCCATCACCGCCACGATGCCGTCGGCGTAATGGCGCGGCGTGAGCTTGGGCAGCTGCTTGCGCCGCCACAGCACCGAGGGATGTTCAGGCAGCGACTCATCGGGCGCTRTCCAGTCAAACCCGGCGAGCACATCCGGCGCCGGCGGCTTCTTCGCCGATGACAGGGCCCTGGCCTGTGCTTTCAGGCCGCACAGCACAAAACGCACCGTGCCCAACTTGCGCCCCACCAGATGGTCGGGCGGCTTGCGCGTGGCGCGCAAGGCCAGGTCGGCATCGCGCCGGCTCAGGCTGGCCAGTTCGTTGCCGGTTCGCAGGTCCAGTTGCAGCAAGGGGTGCTGCGCCAGCAGCGGCTTGAGCGAGGGCAGCACCAGGCCGCGCAGCACGGCATCGGTGGTGGTGAGGCGCACCCGGCCGGCCACGCCTTCATGCGGCCGCTGCGCGCTGGCGCGCGCGGCTTCCAGCTCGGCCTCTATGCGCTCGGCGTGCTGCACCAGGCCCAGCATGGGCTCGGTCGGCAGGTAGCCGAGGCGGGAGCGTTCAAACAGGCGCTGGCCCAGGCTTTTCTCGATGCGCTGCACCGAGCGGAACACCGTGGAAGCATCGGCGCCCAGCCGCCGCGCGGCTTCGGCCAGCGTGGCGCCGCGCACCAGCGCCAGCAGGGTTTGCAGGTCGTAGGCGCTGAGCGCGTATTGCGATTTTGCAATAGACGTTTTCATGATCGCCAATTTACATTGCTTTTATGCAATCGTAAAGTGGCGACTCCCTCAACTCCAGCCCTTGACCGGGCATTGCCACCATGACAACCACCGCCTCCCAAAACCTCGCCGCCGGCCACGGGGCCGCCCTGCTGCGCATTGCACTGGGCACCATGTGGATTACCCACGCGCTGCTGAAAATTTTTGTCTTCACGCTGCCCGGCACGGCGCAGTTCTTCGAGTCGGTCGGCCTGCCCGGCTTCATGGCCTATGTAGTGGTCGCGGCCGAGCTGGCCGGCGGCGCCGCCTTGCTGCTGGGTTTTTACGGCCGCCAGGCCTCGCTGCTGCTGGCGCCTGTGCTGGCGGTGGTCGTCTGGGTGCACTGGCCCAACGGCTGGGTGTTCACCAGCCCCAAGGGCGGCTGGGAATACCCGCTCTTCCTGCTCGTGGCCTCGCTGGCCCAGTGGCTGCTCGGCGACGGCGCCTGGGCCGCGCGCCGCAGCCAGTGGCTGGTGCTCCGTTAAACACGCAGGGAGCATGACCATGACACTGACCCTCATCAGCCACAGCTTATGCCCCTACGTCCAGCGCGCGGCCATCGTCCTCGCAGAAAAAGGCGTGGCCTTTGAGCGCCGCGACGTGGACCTCGCCAACAAACCGGACTGGTTCAAGGCCGTGTCACCGCTGGGCAAGACACCGGTGCTGCTGGTCGACGATGACGCGATTTTTGAGTCGGCCGTGATCTGCGAATACCTGGACGACACGCTGCTGCCGCGCCTGCATCCAGGCGACGCCCTCCAGCGTGCACGGCACCGGGCGTGGATGGAGTTCGGTTCCAGCGTGCTGAACACCATAGGCGCTTTTTACAACGCTCCCGATGCCGCTGCGCTGCAAAGCCGCCGTGAAGAACTGGCCGGCAAGTTCGCGCAGCTGGAGGCCGTGCTGCCGGCGCAGGGACCGTATTTTTCAGGCGAAGCCTTCAGCTTCGTCGACGCGGTCTTCGGCCCGGTGTTTCGCTATTTCGATGTCTTTGAAGCACTCGGTGAATGCGGATTTTTTGACGCAGCGCCCAAAGTGCTGGCCTGGCGTGCCGCGCTGGCGCAGCGGCCTTCGGTGCGGCAGGCCGTGCGCGGCGACTATGCGGCCGAGCTCACGCGCTTTCTGCGACGGCGCGGCTCTGAGCTCTCGCGGCGCACGGACGGCATCGCCGTCACGGTGCTCTGAAAAACTAGGCCTGGCGGAAATTCGCCAGGATCTTGAGCAGGTTGCGTGTGGCGCCGTCCAGCGCTTCCGGCGGCCGGTGCACCATGGCCGTGTGGCGTACCAGCGCCGGCTTGAGCGGCAGCAATTGCACGTCATGCCGCACATGGGACTCCTCCTGCGACTCCTCCCGGGGCAGCACGGCGGCGCCGTAGCCGGCCGCAACCAGGCTCTTGATGGCCTCGGAGTAGTTGAGCTCGATGCGCGCGCGCGGCGTGAAGCCCGCATCGGCAAACCAGGCCATGGTCATGCGGTACATGTGAGTAGGCGTCTCGTTGAAGATCAACGGTTTGCCGGCCAGCCAGGCCGGCGTGGCGTGTTTGGGCGCCTTCCAGCGCCTGGGCACAAAAGCCATCATCGGGTCGCTGCGCCAGTGCGTGATCACCATGCCGCGCTGCGCGGGCGGCGGCGTGGCGACCAGGCCCACGTCCAGCGTGCCCTGCAGCAACCGCTCCAGGGTGTCGGCCGAGCCCAGGATGCTGACCTCGACATCGATGTCGGGATGGGCCAACTCCATGGCCTTGAGCACCTGCGGCAAAAAATACACCAGCACGCCGGTCGTGCTGCCCAGGCGCACGCGGCCGGCGCGGCCTTCGACGTGGCGCTTGACCGCATCGACCGCATCGTCGGCGTCGCGCAGCAGGCGGCGCGCCCGCTCGACCAGCACCGCGCCCGCCGGTGTGGGCTCCACCTTGCGGCCGCCGCGCACCACCAGCGGCGTGCCGAGCCGGCTTTCGAGTTCGCTCACGTGAAGGCTGACGGTGGGCTGTGCCAGGTGCAGGCCCTGCGCCGCGGCCGAGAAAGTGCCGAGGTCGGTGATGGCCACCAGGGTGCGCAGCTGGTCAAGGTWCAATTCACGCATGGAAGATGCTTCATAACGTTCGCAACATATCTCATCAGGAATACTGATAGTTTTAATCAGAAAACTCAACTTCCACAATACCAGAATAAATTGCACCATGGGCGCCTGGCTTCATTCACACCGTCATCACCCCACCAGGAGCACCCCATGCCTTCCGCCGCCATACCCACCGTCACACCGGCCTTCAGCCTCACCGCCGGCCTGCACCGCCTCGCGGGCCAGGCGGCGGCGCTGTGCAGGGTCGGTGGCGCCTGGTTCAAGCGCGGCGGCACATTGGCGCCCACCCGCCTGCAACGGGATGAACTGCAGGCCATGAGCACCCATGAGCTGAGCGACCTGGGCATAGGCCGCAGCGAGATTCCGGCGCTGTTCGGCGAGCCTTCGTCCTGGCAATCCAGCCGGTATTAAAGGCCGGCCACCCGGGCCCCGCTTGCTGCGAGAATCGGGGCCATGACCGCCCTTCAATCCTCCAGCAGCCCCTGGCTCAGCGCCGCCATCGTCCGCATCGAGGCCGACTACCAGCGCAGCGCCGACACCCACCTGATCCCTTTSCCGCTGCCGGAGTTCGCCGCGCGCGGCATCGACTTTTATCTCAAGGATGAATCGACGCATCCCACCGGCAGCCTCAAGCACCGGCTGGCGCGTTCGCTGTTCCTGTATGCGCTGTGCAACGGCCTGATCCATGAAGGCTCGACCATCGTCGAAGCCTCCAGCGGCTCCACGGCGGTCAGCGAGGCTTATTTCGCGCGGTTGCTGGGCCTGCCCTTTATCGCAGTGATGCCGCGCAGCACCTCGCCCGAAAAAGTCGCGCAGATCGAGTTTTACGGCGGGCGCTGCCACTGGGTGGACAGCGCCGCGCAGGTCTACGACGAAGCCCGCAAGCTGGCCCAGGAAACCGGCGGCCATTACATGGACCAGTTCACCTATGCCGAACGCGCCACCGACTGGCGCGGCAACAACAACATCGCCGAAAGCATGTTCAACCAGATGGCGCGCGAGCGGCATCCCGTGCCGCGCTGGATCGTGGTCGGCGCGGGCACGGGCGGCACCAGCGCCACCATAGGCCGCTATGTGCGCTACCAGCGCCACGACAGCCGGCTCTGCGTGGCCGATCCGGTCGGGTCGGTCTTTACCGCCTACCACCGCAGCGGCGATGCCAGCCTGACCGGCGCGGGCTCGCGTATCGAGGGCATAGGCCGGCCGCGCGTGGAGGCCAGCTTTATCCGCACGGTGATAGACCGCATGGTGGAAGTGGCCGACGTGGATTCCATGGCCGCCATGCAGGCGCTGTCGCAATTGCTGGGCCGCCGGGTCGGGCCGTCGACCGGCACCAACCTGGTGGGCATGCTGGCGCTGGCGCACGAGATGTTGGCGCGCGGCGAGCAAGGTTCTATCCTGTCGCTGCTGTGCGATTCCGGCGAGCGCTACCTGCCGACCTACTACAACGACCAATGGGTGGCCGAGAAAATGGGCGACTGCACGGCTGCCCAGGCGCGCATCTCCGAGCTGATGCGGCCCGCGCCTGCTGCCTGAGCAAGCCATGCCTGCGCTACCGTCCACACGCGCCTTGCCCCTCCTGCTGCCCAGGCGGGGCATGCTGCTGGCCGGCGCCGCACTGGCCGGCTGGGGCGCCGCCGCTGGCCCGGCGCAGGCTCTGCCCGCCAAAGCATTGGGGTTCCCGCGTGACCGCGGCGCCCATCCCGCATTTCGCACGGAGTGGTGGTACATCACGGGCCAGGCCAGCGTTGAAGCGGGCCAGCGCATGTTCGGCTTCCAGCTCACCTTCTTCCGCTCGCGCGTGGATGCCACCCAGGGCATGGCCTCGAAATTCGCCGCCAAACAACTGGTCTTCGCCCACGCGGCCCTCACCGACGTGCAGGGCAAAAAACTCTGGCACGACCAGCGCATCGCGCGCGATGGTTTTGGCGTGGCAGCAGCTAGCGAAGGCGACATGGACCTCAAGCTGCGCGACTGGTCGCTCAAAGCCGAGGGCGGTAAATACCTCGCAGAACTGCCGTCCACCGACTTCGGGCTCAAGCTCGCATTTGAAGAAACGCAGGAAGTGCTGCTGCAGGGCAAGCAG
>NZ_JBFUBY010000201.1:0-9626 GCF_056405515.1 Polaromonas sp. P1_G2 | reverse complement strand
CAGGCGGTGTATTTCAGCCGCTCGCGCGGGCGTCTCTGGCACAAGGGCGAGGAATCCGGCAACCAGCAAACGGTGCATGAAATCCGCCTGGACTGCGACAACGACGTGATCCTGCTCAAGGTGACTCAGCTGGGTCACACGCCGGGCATCGCCTGCCACACGGGCCGTCACAGCTGCTTTTTCAGTGTGTATAAAGACGGCCGGTGGGTAGTGACCGAGCCGGTCCTGAAAGACCCGACAAGCATGTATAAACAGACTCCCGGCAAACATGACCACGAATGACTCCCTCCAGCGCCTGGCGCTCATCATCGAAAGCCGCAAAGCGGCCAACGGCGGAGACCCGGACAAAAGTTATGTGGCGCGCCTGTTGCACAAGGGCCCCGACGCCTTTTTGAAGAAAATCGGCGAGGAGGCCACCGAAACCGTGATGGCCGCCAAGGACATTGACTGTGCGCTGGCCCAGGGCGGTGCGTCGGACGAGCTCAAGGGCAAGCTGGTCGGTGAAGTCGCCGACCTGTGGTTTCACAGCCTGATCGCGCTGGCGCACTACGGCCTGAGCCCGGCCGACGTGATCGCCGAACTGGAGCGCCGCGAAGGCACCAGCGGCATCGAGGAAAAAGCGCTGCGCAAGGCCCAGCATCGCGACGCGGCTGAAAAACCGTGAGCGCGCGCCGGCCGCCGATTTCACTTTTGACTTCACCGTGACAGGAAGCTGACCCATGGAAACCGATCTGGCCGAATTCGAAGGCAAGAACCCCAACGACCGCGTTGTCATGCACGTGCTGTACGGCCTGCACACGCTGGCCTGGTTCAGCGGCGGCGTGTTTGCGGTGATCGCCCTGATCGTCAACTACATACGCCGCGCCGAAGAGTCCGACCCGCTCTACATCGACCACCACAATTACATGATCCGCACCTTCTGGTGGACGCTGGGCTGGCTGGTGCTGCTGTCGCCGCTGTGGMTGCTGTTTGTGTTCCCGGGTTTTATCGCCTACGTAGTCGTGTGGTTCTGGTACCTGTACCGCTGCGTGCGCGGCTGGATGCGCTTCAACAGCCATCGCCCCACTTAAGTCCTTCCAAGCTGACCAAGCCATGAACCATTCCGATAATTGCATTTTCTGCAAGATCGCCGCAGGCGCCATCCCCAGCCGCAAGGTCTATGAGGACGACGAATTGTTCGCTTTTCACGACATCAACCCCTGGGCGCCGGTGCATTTCCTGGTCATCCCCAAAGCGCATATCCCGTCCATGGCGCAGGTGGGTCCCGAACACGCCGCGCTGCTGGGCCGCATGATGGTGCTGGCGCCCAAGCTGGCGATTGAGCAGGGCTGCAATCCCTACCCGGAAGGCGGCTACCGTATCGTGACAAATACCGGTGCCGAAGGCGGGCAGGAAGTGCATCATTTGCACTTTCACGTCATAGGTGGCCCCCGCCCTTGGCTGAAAGGTTAGATCGAGGAGCAAAGGGAACCCCGGCGCCAGCAAGCGCACTAACCCGGTAGGGCAATGTGTGTAATCAGCGTCCTGACAGGCCGGGCCTTTAGAATCAAGCCAGTTCCGTGCAAACCGGCAATTTCGCATTTACCTGCACTTACACATCTCAATTCCAGACTAGGAGTAAATCATGGGTGGACTTTCCATTTGGCACTGGTTGATCGTGCTGTTGATCGTGGTGATGGTTTTTGGCACCAAAAAGTTGAAGAACATGGGCAGCGACCTCGGTGGTGCGGTCAAGGGTTTCAAGGACGGCATGAAGGACGGCAGCCAGCCTCCCGCCGACGTTCCTGTGCCGCCTGCAAGTGTCACGACGAACGCCCAGGCCTCGGACAAAACGACCATCGACGTCGAAGCTCGCCAGAAATCGTAATTCAGGCCTGACATTCAGTGATTGACCTCGGCATTTCCAAAATGGCGCTGATAGGCGCCGTGGCGCTGATCGTCATCGGCCCGGAAAAGCTGCCGCGCGTGGCGCGCACCGTGGGCATGTTGCTGGGCAAGGCCCAGCGTTATGTGGCCGACGTCAAAAACGAGGTCAACCGCTCCATGGAGCTGGACGAACTCAAGAAGATGAAGGAAAGCGTCGAGGGCGCCGCCCGCGACGTCGAGAATTCCATCCAGACCAATGCCAGCGACTTCGAGAAGTCCTGGGCCGAGGCCACGGGCGAGCCGTCCTCAGGCGCCTTGCCGGGCATGGAAATTTTCCCTGAGTACAAGCACCCGAAAAAGAAGTGGCGGCTCAAGCAGGGCGCGACACCCCAGTGGTACAAGGCCCGTTCCGGCGTGCGCACCCGCGCGCAGTCGGGGGCAGCCCGCGTGGCACGTTTCCGTCCGCAGCCGGGCCGCCTGTCTTGAGCCTTCCTGCTGACCTTCTGTTTTTTGCGCATCCCACGGCGCCACCCACCCAGCGCAAACTTCCTTCATGAGCGATCCCAACACCGACAAGCCCGACGAACTCGCGGGCACTGAGCAGCCCTTTGTGCAGCACCTGATGGAGCTGCGCGACCGGATGATCAAGGCGGTGGTTGCCATCGGCATCGCCGCCGCCGTGCTGGCGTTTTTCCCCGGTGCCAGTGCCCTCTATGACCTGATGGCCGCGCCGCTGGTGGCAACCCTGCCCCAGGGCTCCAAGCTGATCGCCATCAGCGTGATCACGCCCTTCGTGGTGCCGATCAAGATTCTGTTCATGGCAGCCTTCATGATCGCGCTGCCGGTGGTGCTTTATCAGGTATGGGCTTTCGTCGCGCCCGGCCTGTATTCGCACGAGAAAAAACTGGTCATGCCGCTGGTGATCTCCAGCACGCTGCTGTTTTTTATCGGTGTGGCGTTTTGTTATTTCGTCGTGTTCGGGCAGGTGTTTCATTTCATCCAGAGTTTTGCGCCCAAGTCCATCATCGCCACGCCTGACATCGAGGAATACCTGAGCTTCGTGCTGGGCATGTTCCTGGCCTTCGGGCTGGCCTTTGAGGTGCCGATCGCGGTGATCCTGCTCGTGCGCATGGGCGTGCTCACCGTGGCTCAACTGCGCGAATACCGTGGGTACTTCTGGGTGGCGGCCGCCATCGGCACCGCATTGGTCACGCCGCCGGACGCGGGCTCGATGATCATGCTGCTGGGTGTTGTCGGAGGCCTCTATGAAGTGGGCATCCTCGCGGCCCTGCTCTTCGTCAAGCACACCAAGCCGCCCGAAACCGACGGCGACGCCGAAGCGGCCAAATCCTGAAACGGCCGCCGGCAGCCTAACGCTGCTGCTGTGCCCTGGGCCGCTGGCGCTTGCCGGGCGTGACGGCGATTTCGGTCTGCTTGTCCTTGCGCAGCACCGTCAGCGGGGCGGGGGTGCCGGGCTTGAGGGCAGCCACGGCGGTCAGCAACTGGCTCACATTGCGCACACCCTTGCCATCCACCGCGGTGATCACGTCGCCCGGCTGTATGCCGGCCTGCGCGGCGGGGCCGTTTTGCAGCACGCCGGTGATGATGACGCCGCCGTCCCTGGCCGCCGCGGGCTTGAGGCCGAAGGTCTCGGCCAGCTCGGGGTTCAGGTCCTGCGGCTCCACGCCTATCCAGCCGCGCGTGACCTGGCCGTCCTTCACGATGCCTTCAAGCACCTGTTTGGCGGTGGACACCGGAATGGCGAAGCCTATGCCCATGGAGCCGCCCGAGCGCGAGTAGATCGCGGTGTTGATGCCCATCAGGTTGCCGTTCACGTCGACCAGCGCGCCGCCCGAGTTGCCGGGGTTGATGGCCGCGTCGGTCTGGATGAAGTTCTCAAAGGTGTTGATGCCCAGCTGGTTGCGCCCCAGCGCGCTCACGATGCCGCCGGTGACGGTCTGGCCCACGCCGAAGGGGTTGCCAATGGCCATCACCGGGTCGCCCACCTGCAATGCGTCGGAGTTGCCCAGCACGATGACGGGCAGCTTGTCCAGGTCGATCTTGAGGATGGCCAGGTCGGTGTCGGGGTCGGTGCCTATGACCTGGGCCTTGGCCTTGCGCGTGTCGTTGAGGATGACCTCGATGTCGTCGGCGCCCTCGACCACATGGTTGTTGGTCAGGATGTAGCCGCTGGCGCTGATGATCACGCCGCTGCCCAGCCCGCCTTGCGGCTCGTTGGGGCTCTGGTCGCCGAAGAAAAACTTGAACCACGGGTCTTCGGCGTGCGGGTTCCTGGCGGCGGCCTTGCTGGTGTTGATGCTGACGACGGCTGCGGAAGCGGTTTTGGCGGCCGAGGCAAAACCGCCGGCGGCGCCCGGGCTGCGCGGTGCGCTACCGGCGGGAGCCTCGATCACGGAGACACCGGGCGTGTTGCCGCGATCCAGCCACTGTGGCTTGAGCGTGGCCACCACAAAATAGGCGGCCAGCAGGACGGTCACCGTTTGGGAAAAAAGAAGCCAGGTACGTTTCATGAAGCGATGGGGCGGGTGCGGCGCGGGGTGCGGGGAACAAACAGGTGTGAAGCCAGGGGCCTGGCCGGGGAGCGGCCGGGTGATGAAGTTTATCGCTTCGGGTCCCCGGCCGCTTGTAAGCAAGCATGCCGCTTTGCTCCGGTACCATGTTTCCGGGCGGCTGCCAGGCCGCGCCGCGGGACTGGCCGGAACAGCCGTCCCGGAATCAACAACCATAACGGAGGCGACATTCATGCATCAATGTTCAAGGCGGACCTGGCTTGCGCGCGGCGCGGCCGTAATGGCGGCGGGTTCGGCGGGGCTGGCGTTGCCGGTCCTGGCCGCGCCCACCGCGACGAAATTTCCGGCCAGCCTGGTGGTGCAGGGCACGGCGCTGCAGCTCAACGGCGCCGGCACACGCTTCAAGGCCATTTTCCAGGTCTACGACATGGCCATGTACACGAGCCGCAAGGTGGCGTCGGCCGATGAGGCGATGAAGCTGGGCACGCCCATCCGCCTGGCATTCGTGGCGCTGCGGGAAGTCTCCGGCACCGACCTCGGCCGGCTCTTCCTGCGCGGCATGGCCGACAACTCCAGCCGCGATGCGGTCAGCCGCCATTCGGTGTCGAGCAACCGGCTGATCGACATCTTCTCGGGCCGCAGCAAGCTGATGCCCGGCGATTCCTTTGCGATGGAGTTCGTTCCGGGCAAAGGCACCAGCTTTTTCATCGTCGAGCAGCCGCAGGGTGCGCCGGTCGGCGACGCGGAGTTCTTCCGCATGGTGCTGGGCATCTGGCTGGGCTCCGTGCCGGCCGACTTCATGCTGAAGGACGCCCTGCTGGGCCTCGAAAAAAACTGAGCGCCCTGAGACAATCGGGCCATGAACACCACACGACAGGACTTGCTGCAGGCCTTTGACGCGCTTTTGCAGCCCGCGCGCTTCAAGGACTACGGCCCCAACGGCCTGCAGGTCGAGGGCAAGCCTGAAGTCCACACGATCGTCTCCGGCGTCACCGCCAGCCTGGCGCTGATAGAGGCGGCGGTGGCCGCGCGGGCCGATGCCATTTTTGTGCACCACGGCCTGTTCTGGCGCGGCCAGGATGGCCGCGTCACGGGATGGATGAAGCAGCGCCTGGCATTGCTGTTGGCCCATGACATCAATCTCTATGCCTACCACCTGCCGCTGGATGCGCATCCCGAA
This sequence comes from Polaromonas sp. P1_G2, assembly GCF_056405515.1. Taxonomy (NCBI): domain Bacteria; kingdom Pseudomonadati; phylum Pseudomonadota; class Betaproteobacteria; order Burkholderiales; family Comamonadaceae; genus Polaromonas; species Polaromonas sp. P1_G2. The sequence continues at coordinate 4,049 of NZ_JBFUBY010000201.1, read as the reverse complement.
CTGGGCAACAACGCGCAACTGGGCCTGCAACTGGGGTTGGCCGCCAGCGGGCGCTTCGGCGAGCAGGACCTGGGCTTTATGGGGGAGCGCGCCGACGGCGGCCGTTTTGCCGACACCGCTGCGCTGGCGGCGCATGTGCAGCAAGTGCTGAAGCGGCCGGTCGTCCAGGCCGSGCCGGCGCAGAAAGCCATCCACCGCATCGCCTGGTGCACCGGCGGCGCACAGGGTTATTTCGAGGCGGCGATCGCCGCGGGCGCCGACGCCTTCATCACGGGTGAGATTTCCGAGCCGCAAGCGCATTACGCGCGCGAGATGGGCGTGGCCTTCATCGCCTGCGGCCACCACGCCTCCGAGCGCTACGGCGCGCCGGCGGTGGCGGGACAGGTCGCGGCGCAGCTGGGCCTGGCCCACCAGTTCATCGATATCGACAACCCGGCCTGAGCTCCGTCCGCAGCGGCCGGGTCAGGCCGGTTTGTGGCGCGGCCGGCCGGCCCGGGGCGGCTTGATGCCGGCGGTTTTCGGGCTTTTCGGGGTTTTCGTGGTTTGGGGCCGTGAAGCCGCCTTCGGCACGGCGTCGCGCAGGGCGCGCCAGCTGGAGCCCAGTTCGGCATGTTCCACCGGCACGGCKGTGCGGCTTTCCGGGTCCAGCAGCGCCGCGCGGGAGCGCATCGCGCGAGCGGCCTCAGCAACCGACTGCGCTTCGTGCAGCAGCTGGTCCACGTCCTTGCCCGCGGCCGACAGGTGGACGATGCCGACGGCGATGTCCGGCGAGATCCGGATGTGCCGGCCGTCCAGCGAGGCCACGTCCAGGGGGCGGCGCAGGCTGGTGGCCACACGCAGGCCCAGCGTGCGTATCCAGCGCGGCGAGTGCATGGTCTCCAGCAGCACCACGAAGCAGCGGTCGTAGTAGCGCCCCGCCGGGTTCACGGTGCCGGTGTGGCGTTGCATGCGGCGCGCCAGCTGGATGTAAATGTCGTTGAGGCCTGCCTGGCCTATTTGCGGCAGCAAGCGCTCGGGCTCGAACAGCAGCACGGCCATCAGGGCGCCGTCGCGCCGGGTGCGCTGGCGACGATGCTGCGCGCGAATGATTTTCTGCACCATGGCCACGCCATCGTAGAGCTGCGTGATGGGGTCGCGCCGCGACACCTCGCCCTGCATCATCTGCCGGATCTGGTGGTTGCGCAGCCAGAGCATCGCGGCGGTGATGAGTACGCTGAGCAGCGCCGCCAGCGCCACGCCGGCCTGCAGCAGCAGCGGCGGCCGCGTGGTATTCAGCGCCATCCCATAAAGGCCGATCTGCGCGGGCAGGGTGAGCAGGCAGCCAAGGGCCAGGCCCCAGGCCATACGGTCGCCCAGTTGCGTGGCGCGCACCGACAGCCAGAGCACCACCGACAGGTTGGCGATCGCCAGCGCGCCGGAGACCGGCAGGCGCCATTCAGGCGCGAGCAGCAGGCACAGCGGCCCGCCCGCCAGGCACACCAGGGTCATCGCCAGCAGGCTGACTTTCATCAGGTGGTCGCGCTGGTGGGCCGACAGCCACTGGCTGGCGCCGTAGCTGCCCATGGCCGCGCACAGCGGCCCGGCCAGGACCTGCGCCATGGCCAGCGGGTCTTGCGTGTCAGGCCAGATGGCGGCGGGCAGCCCGCTGAGCAGCAGCACCACCACCCAGCACAAGGCCAGGTAGGCCAGCGTCTGTGAGGCGGCGCGCGTGCGGCTGTAAAAGGTATCGGCCAAGGCCAGCAGGACCACCAGGCCGAGCGCGCCGGCGGCCGCGCTCCACAGCACCATGTCGGCGTGGCATACCCATTTTTTCGCGATTATGGTCCGTCCTGCCGCGGAATGCACCCTGCCGCTGGAATTCGCCGTATTACGGCGGGGGATGCGTTGTGGCTAAGCCCTTGCTCATCACCATGGGTGACCCGGCCGGCATAGGCCCGGAAATCATCGCAAAAGCTTTTCGCGAGGCGCCCGCCGACCTGGCCGGCTGTGCCGTGGTGGGCGACGTGGCCACGCTGCGCCGCGCCGCCGCGCTGACCGCATCCCCGCTGGCGCTCCCGGTGGCGCAACTGGGCAGTCTGTCCGGGCTGCCCGGCGTGCCGCCGCGCTGCATCCCTGTGCTGCAACAGTGCGCGCTGCCGGGCCTTGTTCCTTATGGACAGGTCAGCGCCACGGCCGGCCAGGCCGCGGCCGACTGCATCGTCTGGGCGGCGCGCCGCGTACTGGCCGGCGAGGCCGCGGCACTGGTGACCGCGCCCATCCACAAGGAGGCCCTGGCCGCCGCCGGTGGCTGGGCGGCGGGTTTTCCGGGCCACACCGAAATGCTGCAGGCCGAGGCGGCCGCGTTTCTGGGCAAAGCCGTGGGTGAGGTGCCGGTGCGCATGATGCTGGCCAATGACGAGTTGCGCACCGTGCTGGTCAGCATCCACATGTCGCTCAGGCACGCCATTGAGGCCGTGACTTTTGACAATGTGCTGCAAACCCTGCGCATCACGCACGGCGCCGTGGCAGCCAGCCTGGGGCGCGCGCCGCGCATCGCGGTAGCGGGGCTCAACCCCCATGCCGGCGAAGGCGGGCTGTTCGGCCATGAGGAGCAGGCCATCATCGCCCCGGCCATCGCCGCCGCCCGCGCGGAAGGTCTCGATGTGAGCGGCCCCTTCGCGCCCGACACGGTGTTCATGCGCGCGCGCCAGGCCGCCGGCAAGCCCGGCGAGTTTGACGTGGTGGTCGCGATGTACCACGACCAGGGGCTGATCCCGGTCAAGTACTTGGGGGTGGAGCAGGGGGTCAACGTCACGCTGGGACTGCCGCTGGTGCGGACCAGTCCCGACCACGGGACGGCTTTCGACATCGCGGGCAGCGGTCGTGCCGACGCTTCCAGCCTGCTGGCCGCCGTGCGCATGGCGCGCCGGCTTGCGRCTTGCTGACGCCTATCGGCCTGCGTTACGGCCTATTTTTTGAGGCTGTCGCGGATCTCGCGCAGTAGCACGATGTCTTCGGGGGTTGCCGCGGGCGCCGGCGCGGCTTCGTGGCTGCGCTTGAGGCGGTTGATCTGCTTGACCATCAGGAAAATGATGAAGGCCAGGATGACGAAGTTGACCGCGACGGYGATGAAGTTGCCATAGGCGAAGACCGGCACGCCGGCTTTCTTCAGCGCGTCCAGCGTGGTGGCCGTGCCCGGCGGCACCGTCCCCAGCACCACGAACAGGTTGGAAAAATCCAGCTTACCGAAGAGGGCGCCGACGAGCGGGAGTATCAGGTCGCTGACGACCGAGTCCACGATCTTGCCGAAGGCCGCGCCAATGATCACGCCGACGGCCAGGTCGACCACGTTGCCCTTGACGGCAAATTCCTTGAATTCCTGCATCATTCCCATGAAGTCTCTCCTCTTGTTGGAAAAAACATTATCAAGGCTGGGCCTGCCGGCGCGGCCCGCGCGCGGGCCCGGCTTGAAACAAAGTATGTGCAATCTGGATGGTGCTTAAAAAACAGGCAGACAGCACGCCGCGGCGTAGCTTCGGGCCACCGGGATACGGCCGCTTGCCTTGAAAACCGGCATCGCGCTCCGCTACAATTGCGGGTTGACCCCACTATGCCTATTTCAAGCCAGTTCTTGAAGGACTCTCATGACCCAAGCAAGCGAAGCAAGCGTGAATGGTGTGCCGCACGGCGCTCCCGTAGACAAAGATAAAAGAAACTGGCTGGTGACCACCTGTGCGGTGGGCGGCGCAGGCGCCCTCGCCACCGCTGTTCCCTTTGTCAGCACGTTCCAGCCCTCCGAAAAAGCCAAAGCCGCCGGCGCCGCCGTCGAAGTCGATATTTCCGATGTCAAGCCCGGTGAAAAAATCACGGTGGAATGGCGCGGCAAGCCGGTCTGGATCATCAAACGCACGCCCGCACAGCTCGCCGAACTGCCCAAGGTCGATGCCCTGCTGGCCGATCCCAAGTCCGAGCGCAAGCCCGACGAACTGACCCCCGCCTACGCCCGCAACGAAAACCGCTCCATCAAGCCCGAAACGCTGGTCGTCGTCGGCATCTGCTCGCACCTGGGT
>NZ_JBFUBY010000200.1:0-7646 GCF_056405515.1 Polaromonas sp. P1_G2 | reverse complement strand
CTTTGTAGGCTGCTGGCGCTGGCCGGGATTGCGTGAATCAAGCGCCGGCTAAAGCGTCAGCGCTTGGTCTTTGGTGCGAAACGTTGCTGATTCTATAATCAGCGCACGAGCAACACTATCAGGGATCGATATGGCATTGGCTTGGTTTGACGCCGGCGAGGCAAAAAAATTCGGCGCGTCTCTTGCGCGGTTTTTCCTGGAAAAAATTCCCAAGGTAGCGGAAAAGAAGGACAAGGAATTTGCCAAAAAAGTCGATTACACCTTGGAGAAAATGGCGGTGCAGATTGTTCAATTCAAGGCACAGCATAAATTGAACACCTACAAGAAAGCCCAGCTTGGGAACGTTTTCAAATGGACGCTTCTCGATGCCGGTATTCCAGCAGACTACGCGGACGAGATGACGCGTTGGGTGATTCAGCGGGTTAGATAAACGGTCGGAGCCCGCCAATTCTGACGTGACAAAAGTGTCACGTCAAAAATTCAAGGTGACAAAAACTGCGCCAGAAACCCTGTTTTCCCAGCGATCTCCATGGCAGGAACATGGTGTTCAAGAGGGGGCAGGTACTGGCATGAAAACTGCTGAGTTCTAAGGCCTTTTTGGTTTTTATTGCTTTTCATCTAAGGAGTTTTTTATGAAACGTTCCCTCCAGCAGGGTTTTACCCTGATCGAATTGATGATCGTTGTCGCGATCATCGGTATTCTGGCCGCCGTGGCTTTGCCTGCTTACCAGGACTACATGGTTCGCGCCAAAATGTCTGAAGTGATCCTGGCCGGTTCCTCTGGCCGTACGGCCGTCGCGGAAACCTACGCACAGAAGAACACCATGACGCTGTCGGCACTGTCCATGGGTGTGCAAAATCAAACTTCGAAGTATGTGGCTTCCGTGACCTATAGCGGCACATCTTCCACCCAGGGTGACATCATCGTGATTACCCAATCCGCCGCTGGCCTGCCTACCGGTGCTTCCGGCAAGACGGTGGTATTGCGTGGCCAAGTTAATGACACGACTACCGGCCAGGTGAAGTGGAGCTGCGGCGGCGGCACCAGCCCCGTCGAAGCCAAGTACCTGCCAAGCTCTTGCAAAGATTTCTGATCGATTGAAGTATCAAAAAAGCCCCTTGGCCTTTCGCCAAGGGGCTTTTTTCTTTGCCTCTACGCTCTCCATTTCCATGCGAACTTCGCACATTATTGCGCTGGCTGCACTCGTCGTCGGTTCAGTTCTTGTGGCCGTTTATGGGCCAGGTTTGCAGGGAGGCTTCTTTTTCGATGACGGACCCAGCATCCTCTTTGCGCAAGGCGTGCGCCTGGAAAACCTTTCGTTGGAGTCGATTCATCAAGCGCTCCTGAGCGGCGGCGCGGGCCCTTCCGGGCGTCCGGTAGCCCAACTGAGTTTTGCGCTCAATTATTATTTCAGCGGTTTCAATCCGTTTGTGTTCAAGGCGACCAATCTTGCGATCCACCTGGCTTGTGGTTTCCTGGTGTTTTGCCTGGCGCACCGCATCCTGACCACCGCCACGTCCGCGGCGAAACAAAGCAACACGCTGATCGCATCCGGCGCTGTGACTGCCTTGTGGCTGCTGCAGCCTATCCAGCTTCTTCCTGTTCTGCTCGTGGTGCAGCGCATGACGAGCTTGTCCGCTTTTTTTCTTCTCGCCGCCCTGCTGCTTCATATAGGCGGACGGGAACGAGGTGGCCAGACTGGTGCCGCCTGGATCCTGCTGGCGTGGGCGATTTTCTGGCCGCTGTCCTTTCTCAGCAAAGAAACAGGCGTGCTTTTGCCTCTGTTTGTACTTGCCTGGGAGGTGATTCTGCGCAGAGCCTCATCCGGCAAGCTGGACCGTTTTAGTCGTGGCTTTATTACTGTGACAGGTTTTTTGCTGGCGGGAGGGGCAGTGTATGTACTCCTGGGGCGTGCGCAATGGCTGTGGGCCGGCTACGATCTTCGCCCGTTCTCGCTTATTGAGCGGCTGCTGTCAGAGGGGCGGATACTGTGGTTCTATCTCGGCCTGATGGTTGCACCGCGGATAGGGCCGTTTGGCCTGTACCACGACGATATCGCCGTTTCCACGGGCCTGTTCTCACCATGGACGACTTTGCCGGCGCTGCTCGGGCTGGCCGGCCTGGCTTGGCTGGCTTGGCGGGTCCGCAAAAGCGCGCCACTCGCAGCCTTCGGGATTACATGGTTCTTGATTGGGCACAGCCTGGAATCCACCGTGCTGCCGCTGGAACTTGCCCATGAGCATCGCAACTACCTTCCTCTGCTGGGCGTCTTGCTGGTCGCCGCATGGGCACTGGTTCGCGCGCTGGAGGGCCCGCGGCAGCACAGAACGGCGGGCCTCTTGCTTGCGGGCTTAGCTCTGGTCTATTCTTCCTTTGTCACGGGGCTTCGCGCGAACCAGTTCGGCGATGAGCTGCGGCGTACCCAGATCGAAGCCCTGCACCACCCGGCCTCGGCCCGCTCCCGGCATGAAGCGGGGCTCGTGCTGTCCGACTTGCCGGACGCCACTTTGCCGGACTCACGAACCTACGTTCTCGCCCGTGGGCACTATACGGCAGCCACCGAAGTCGATCCGAATTTCAAGATGAGCTTGCTTGGCTTGATCCAGCTGGACTGCAAGGCCAAAAATGCGGTGGAACGGACCGAGATTGACGAGCTGTCCCGCCGCTTGCGTAAAACACGCTTTGCACCGGGCGACAGCGGCGCGCTCTACAGCCTCAAGGCAATGGCCATTGCGGGTACGGCATGCCTGGGCAGGGCCGAAGTTGACGGCTTGTTCGCGGCCGCTCTTGCCAATCCCGATGTCTCGCCTGCGGTACAGTCCATCCTGCATTCCTGGCATGCAGACTATTTGTGGTTGCGCGAGCGCGATGGTCCGGCAGCCCGCATGGCCCTTGGAAGATCATTGGCGCTGAACCCTGGCAATCCGAGCAACCGCCTCAAATGGGCACAGCTGCTGCTCATTTCAGGGGAGCGAGAGCAGGCGCGGCGCTTGCTGCTCGAGTTGCAAGGCGAGAGCTTTTCGGCAGAAGAACGGCAAACAATCAACGAACTGCTGGCAGCAAAATAAGGTGACACGACAGTTACGCGAACCGCCCAGGCTTTCAATGACCCACACAATCAAAATCTCTGTTGTCATCCCCGCCAGAAATGAAGCGGCAAATTTGCGCGCTATCTTGCCCCAGCTTGTTGCGCTCCTGCCGGATGCCGAAATACTTGTTGTCGACGACGGGTCGACTGACGGCACGGCTGCCGTATGCCTCGAGTCCCGTGTCACGCACCTGAGGCATCCCTACCCCAAAGGCAATGGCGCGGCGATCAAAACCGGTGCTCGCGCGGCGCGGGGCGAGGTGATTGTGTTCATGGACGGCGACGGCCAGCACAAGCCCGAAGACATTCCGAGCCTGCTCGAGGAGTTCAACAAGGGCTACGACATGGTGGTGGGCGCGCGGCAGGCGGGCTCGCAGGCCGGCCTGCACCGTGCGGCCGCCAACGACATTTTTAGCCGGTTCGCCAGCTGGATGGTGATGCAGCCGATTGCCGACCTGACTTCGGGATTCAGGGTGGTTCGAGCAGCCCGGTTTCGCCAGTTCCTGTATCTGTTGCCGAATGGGTTTTCGTATCCCACAACCATCACCATGAGTTTTTTCCGCGCCGGTTACGGTGTGGCCTATGTCCCCATCCACTCACCCCGCAGGGCGAATGGCGCCAGCCATATTCATCCCTTGCGCGACGGCTTGCGGTTCCTGTTGATCATCATCAAGATAGGAACGCTTTTTTCGCCGCAGAAACTTTTCCTTCCGATCAGCGGAGGTTTCTTCCTGACGGGGCTTGCTTACTATCTGTATACCTACCTGACTGCCGGCCGTTTCACGAATATGAGCGCGCTGTTGTTTCTCTCCGCAATTTTCACTTTTCTTATCGGCATCGTTTCCGAGCAGATTTCCGCGCTGCATTACAAGGATATTGATAGCAGCGACCAAGAAGGAAAATAGTGAAGCCTCGAGGCAATGAAATTTTGAGGAATTTCCTCGGAACTCCTCCCCTATGATTGCTCACCTCCTTCGTCTCGCTCCTTCACGCGGCTTGACTGCGATTGCGCTGGCTCTGGCCGTTGTCGCGATGGTATTGGGGCTCATGCAGTATGCGGCAGGTGGCCGGGTTGCGTACACGATGGATTCGTTGACTTACCCGGACGTGGCGGTGAACTTCGTGGCCGGCCGTCCGATGCAGTCAAGCAATGTCGCGACGCCGGTACCCGAGTCCGTGCCTTTGCTTAACTGGCCACCCGCTTATCCGGCGCTGTGGGCATTGATCATGAGCGTGGGGCATGCTGATATTGACGACGTGCCTTCCTTGTTGAATCCGGTGTTACTGATTCTGACCACGCTGACGATATTCTGGGTAGGCATGATGGTCACTGGGCGGTCTTCCATTGCCGCGGTCATTGCGTTGGTGAATGCCTTCACGCCTGGCAACATGGTCGTTTACGGCCATGCATGGAGCGAGACACTGTTTATTCCCCTGCTGCTGATGGCTTATGCGGCATTCTGGAAATACCGGACATCCAGACAGGAACTTATCTGGCTGGCCGTTGCAGCTGTTTGTGTGGGAATTGCCAATTGGGTCCGGTACGCAGGCGTGGCGTTCTTGCCGATACTTGGTGTCTCGGTGTTGCTGGCATCGGGCGCGGCGTTCTGGCGGCGGGTTTTGCATGCCGCAGGTGCGATGCTGCTGGGCGTCATATTGATTTTGCCCTTGTGGCTTCGCAATTGGCAGCTGGCCGGCAACATCTCCGGATCGACCCGTGGTGGCGTGTCGAGGATGGAGCGGGGCTTTGAGGATGCGGCTGCCATCATCGATCTGGCTGAACATTCATTCTTTGCCTTCAGCATGGTGCTCAGGGCAAATCTTGAAATTCCAATTCTTGTCGCGGTTGCCATCCTGGGCGTGAAAGCTTTTCGGCGCCGTGGTTTTCAGTGGCTTCGCCCGCCGAAAATATGGCTGCCAATCGTCTGGGCCACGGGCTACCTGCTATTTCTGCTGTACGCAAGAAAAGCTCAAGCAGACGTGGACCTGGATCTGCGCATGTTGGCCGTGGCTGGGCCCTTTCTTCTTTTCGCCCTGATTCCGGCAGTCGATGCTGCGTTTGCCGATCGCTTCTGGGATCTGAAAAAAATAGTGATAGTTATGTTGCTTGGTTGGTTAATTAATACCGGTCTGCAGCAGGCTAACAGAACTCACGAGAACTATTCGTCGGATGGTGTGCCTCGTTGGCGCGCTACCTTCGGCCTTGGATACCGGGACATGAGGAACACCTCTGTTTCGAGTCGAGCGCTGACCGACAACCTCGCGAACATCGATCCGTCCACGTTGATACTGACGGACTACCGGGCGGTTCATCTCCGCTATCTCACGGGAGGGAAAATCTATTCACCCCACGCCAGTAATTGTTCGGGCTGGAGGGGCGCACCGGCCGAAAGCGTGCTGTTCATTGGTGCCACTGAACTACCCGCCTGGGCAGTCGACTGCCTAAAAGCACCCTCCCATTGGCGCTTGCAGCGTCCCACCGGGCGGGCCGCGCCGTCGGTGTATGCCGATTAGGACCTGAAAAATGGGGACAAAAAAACGGGTGCTGGTTCTGACCTCCACTTTTCCGCGCTGGCAAGGTGACAGCGAGCCTCCGTTTGTTTTCGAGTTGGCCCGCAGGCTTGGGGATAAGTTCGAAATTCTTGTCCTGGCTCCCCATGCCGATGGCGCAGAACGGTTCGAGATGATGGCTGGTATTGAGGTCGTCCGCTTTTCCTACGCCTTTCCGCGCTGGGAAAAGCTCGCCTATCAGGGGGGAATTCTCGCAAACCTGAAGCAAAACCGTTGGCGCTTCTGCCTGTTGCCCCTCTTTTTTGCAGCGCAAGTTGCTGCGCTGTGCCGGCTCCTGAGCCGGCAACAGATTGATTTCATTCACGCCCATTGGCTGGTTCCGCAAGGGCTAAGCGTGGTCATTGCCGGTCTGCTGGTGAGAAAAATGCCGCCTCTGCTCTGCACTTCGCATGGGGGTGACCTGCTGGGTTTGAATGGCTGGCTGCTGACACGGATAAAAAAATGGATCATCCGCCGTTCTTCACGGATCACGGTGGTTAGCAGCGCCATGGTAGCGTGCGCACGCTCGCTGGGAGCAAGACCTGATCAACTGAACACGATCTCCATGGGAGTCGATGCGCAAACCTTGTTTACTCCCAATTCCTCCACGGAACGCGCCGACAAGGAGCTGTTGTTTGTCGGGCGATTGGTTGAAAAGAAGGGCATCCCATTTCTACTGGCCGCCATGCCCGAAATTATTCGTCGGCAGCCCGGAACGCGACTGAGTATTGTCGGCGATGGGCCCATTGGAGATGCACTCAAGCAGCAGGTTGATCGCCTTGGTATCGGGTATGCCGTCACGTTCAGGRCAGCCCTTCCGAATTCAGATCTTCCCGAGCTTTATAGGCGAGCAACAGTTTTTGTGGCCCCATCCATCGTCACAGCCCAAGGTGACCAGGAAGGGCTGGGCTTGGTGCTTGTCGAGGCATTGGCGTGTGAATGCCCCGTAGTGGCTTCTGATTTGCCGGCGATACGCGATGTCATCATCGACGGCGATACCGGTTTGCTGGTGCCGCAGAAAAACCCCGCCGCCATCGCCGACGCTGTAGTCAAGCTATTGATGGAGCCTCGTCTACGGCGGCAGCAGGCGCGCAGCGGCAGGGCGCACGTCATGCAGCATTTCGATTGGGATGGTGTTGCCGCCCGCTATGGCCGCTTGTTTGACGAGTTAGACGAGACCGGACGACAATGATTTCGATACATCCATGAAAAGCCTTCACCGCCAAGTATTTTGTTCTACACGCCATGCATTATGAAGACAACCCTGCAAACAGCTATCGGCAAATTTAGACAGGACCCCTTTGGTTTCCTTCGCCGGGCCTTCTACAAAACACTTGTGGCTCCGATGAAATACCGCACCAAGGACGGTTATGACGCCGCACGGTACTGGAGTGACAGGTTCACGCGGTACGGCACTTCCTTGAAAGGCGTGGGAGACGAGGGATTGTCAGAGCAGAATAACCAGGTGATGTATGAAAAGGCCTCTGCGGATTTTCTTGACCTGTGCCGAATGGAGGGAATCGATATTGCAAGTGCTCGTGTGCTGGAGATCGGTTGCGGAAACGGTTTCTACACCGGGCTGCTCAAGGAGCAGGGCGCCACTCGTTATTTGGGTCTTGATATTACCGACGCATTATTTCCCGTACTGACGGCGCGCTTCCCCGGGTTTCAGTTCATTCGCCGAGACATCACGGCCGACGTCCTGGATGGTGAGTTCGACCTGATTTTGATGATAGACGTGATTGAACACATCGTGAGCGAGGAAAAGCTTGATTTCGCCATGAGCAACGTGCAGCGTTGCCTTGCCGCTAACGGCAAGTTCATGGTGGCCCCGGTTGCCGCTCAGGGTCGGCACTCCCTCTTTTATGTGAGATTCTGGACGATTGAAGATATCAAGAGACGGCTTTCGGCGTGCCTGTTCGGTGAGCCAAAATCGTTTCGAGATGACAACCTTTTGWTAGCAAGAAAACCGCCCAGACAACTTCCGAGTGCAGGCTAGGGCAATGG
>NZ_JBFUBY010000199.1:0-7709 GCF_056405515.1 Polaromonas sp. P1_G2 | reverse complement strand
ATGTGGAAGGGGCCGGAAAACCGACCCTCAACGGTGCGCCCATCGGGGCCGAGCCCGTCATCCTGAAAAACGGCGACATGCTCGAACTGGCCGGAACGCAGATGCAGTTCGTCCAACATTGACCCGGGTGCCTGCCCGGGCTTCGCACTAGCGCGGACCGTCAGCACCCAACACCCGAGGTCTCATGAGACTCCTCTCCCGGCACTGGCCTCGCATCGCCGTCACGCTGATTCCGCTCGTGTTTGCCCTGCTGCATGCGGGCGGCGTGCTGCGCATAGGCGTGCTGCAGCGGCTGGACGACATCATCTACGACGCTCGCCTTCGGGCGACGATGCCGCACACACTGGATGAGCGCATCGTCATCGTCGACATCGATGAAAAAAGCCTGGCCGAAGTCGGCCGCTGGCCCTGGGGGCGCAACAGGCTTGCCGAGCTGGTCGAGGAGTTGCAGGACCGCCAGAAGACCGCACTGCTCGGTTTTGACGTGGTATTCGCCGAAGCCGATGAAAGCTCGGGCCTGAAACGCCTCAAGCAGCTGGCGCAGACGGAACTGAAGGACCAGCCCGGTTTTTCGGAAAAGCTCAACCAGCTGCAGGCCAGCCTGGATTACGACGCGGTATTCGCCAAGGCTATCGAAAAGCGGCCGGTCGTGATGGGCTATTACTTCACCAGCGACAGGGACGGACGCGTCAACGGTGTCTTGCCTGCACCCGTCATGGACCGCGATGCGCTGGGCGGCCGCCCGATCAAGTTCACCAGCTGGAATGGTTACGGCGCCAACATCGAACTCCTGGCCAAGGCCGCTCCGCTGGGCGGCTTCTTCAACTCCATCACCGAAGGCGATGGCGTGGTGCGCTCCATCCCCCTGCTGGCGGAATACAAGGGGCAGTACTACGAATCGCTGGCGCTGGCCATGTTCCGCATGCTGGTGGGCTTGCCCAAGGTTGAGCCCGGCTTTCCGCCGGAAAAATTCCTCACGCGCAATTACCAGGGGCTGGAAAGCATTTTGCTCAAGCAGGGTGGCAAGGTACTGGCGATTCCGGTCGACGACCGGGTTGCCACGCTGGTGCCATTTCGCGGCAACGGCGGCGCCAACGGAGGCTCGTTTCGCTACATCTCGGCGGCCGACGTGCTGGCCAAGCGCCTGGCGCCCGGCTCGCTCAAGGACAAGATCGTCCTGGTCGGCACCACGGCCCCGGGCCTTCTCGATTTGCGGGTCACGCCGGTCGGGGAGACTTACCCTGGCGTGGAAACCCACGCCAATGTGATCTCGGGTTTCCTGGACGGCAAGGTGTTCGTCAAGCCCGACTATGCGGTCGGGTTCGAGATCGTCATTTTGCTGTTGTCGGGCCTGACGCTGGCGTTCGCGTTGCCCCTGCTGTCGGCCTCCCGCGCGGTCCTGGTCAGCCTTGCCGTGACCGCCGCTATCGCCGGGCTGAATTTCTGGCTCTATGCGGGCTACGGCCTGGTGCTGCCGCTGGCCAGCGCGGTGGTGATGGCGCTGACGGCTTTTGCGCTCAACATGAGTTACGGTTATTTCGTCGAAAGCCGCTCCAAGCGCGAGCTGGCCAACCTGTTCGGCACCTATGTGCCGCCAGAGCTGGTCGATGAGATGGTGAAAGACCCCGACAGCTACAGCATGACGGCGACCACCAAGGAGCTGACCGTCATGTTCTGCGACATGCGCGGCTTCACCAAGATGTCGGAGACCATGGAGCCGACCCAGCTGCAGGCGCTGCTCAACAGTGTCTTCAGCCGCCTGACGGACCTGATACGGGGCAACCGCGGCACCATCGACAAATACATGGGCGACTGTGTCATGGCGTTTTGGGGCGCACCTGTGGACACGCCCGACCACGCGGCGCTGGCCGTGAAAACCGCGCTCGAAATGTCCAACGCCGTCCGCAAGATCAACGAAGAGCACAAAGCCAAGGGTTTACCCGAGATCGGCATCGGCATCGGCCTGAACACTGGCACCATGTGCGTGGGCGACATGGGGTCGGACATCCGCCGCAGCTACACCGTGATCGGCGATGCGGTGAACCTGGGCTCGCGCCTGGAGGGCTTGTCCAAGACCTATGGTGTCGAGATCGTGGTCAGCGAATCCACCCGCAAGCTGGCCGGTGATTTCGCGTGGCAGGAACTGGACAAAGTCCGCGTGAAGGGCAAAGATCAGGCCGTGGCCATTTTTTGGCCGCTGGCGCCGGCGGACCGTATCGACAAGGACAACACCGCCGAACTGAAAACCTGGGGCATGGCCTTGAAAGCCTACCGTGCCCAGGACTGGGACCAGTGTGACGTTCAGTTACTAAATTTGCAGCGGGCAAATGGCAAAAAGTTCCTTTACCGGCTGTACGCGGAGCGTGTAGCCTCCATGAGGCTGCTGCCGTTTGATCCGGAGTGGGATGGCGCAACCAATTTTGAGACCAAATAACACAAAGACCAACTCAGGGCCAACCGGAAAACCTCATGAAAGTACGTGTACTAGGCTGCTCGGGAGCCATTGCCAAGGACTGYCGGACCACGTCTTTTCTGCTGGACAACGACCTGCTGGTCGACGCGGGCACTGGCGTGGGCGACCTCACGCTCGACGAGATGGCCGGCATCAACCATGTGCTGCTCACGCATTCGCACCTTGACCATGTCGCCGCGCTGCCCCTGATGGTGGACGCCATCGCGGCGCGGCGAACCACGCCAATACAGATTCACGCCCTGCAAGGCACCATCAACGCGCTGAAGGCGCACATCTTCAACAACACCATCTGGCCGGATTTTTCGAGAATCCCCACGCCGGAAGCGCCGTTCATCAGTTTTCATCCCCTGGATGTGGGGCAGACCCTGTTGCTGGCGGGAAAACACGTGGAAGTGCTGCCGGCGGTGCACACCGTGCCGGCCGTGGGATACGCCGTGGCCACCGGCAAGGGCTGCTGGGTGTTCACCGGCGACACCGAGCAGAATCCGGCCCTGTGGGCCCGGATCAACCAGATGAACGTGGCCATGCTGGTCATCGAAACCGCTTTCAGCAACCGCGAGCGCGACCTCGCCAAGCGCAGCCTGCACCTGTCGCCCCATGCGCTGGCCAATGAGCTCGATTGCATTGAACGCGGGAAGAACTACCCGATTTACATCACCCACACCAAGCCTGCCGAAACCGACCTCATCATGGCCGAGATACAGCGTTTTGACCAAACCCGCCCGTTTGGCCCCAACGTCTCGCACGATATCCGGTGGCTACGGGCAGGYCAGGAGTTCGAACTATGAGCGCCGTATTGCAACGAGACCCCCAGGATGAGTTTTTCGACTCGCAGATGCTGCCGCCGCAAGAGCGCGGCGTCACCTTCGAGGCGCTGTATTTCCGGCAGCTGCAGCTGGTCACCAACCGCATCCATGAGACCGAAAACATCGACCAGATCATGCTGGAGGCGAGCCAGGATATCTGCAAGCTCTTCAACGCCGACCGGTTGACCCTGTACGCCGTCAATGAAGATCGCACCTCCATCGTGTCCAAGGTCAAGACGGGACTTAACACCAGCCGCGACCTGAAGCTTCCGGTCAGCGCGCAAAGCATCGCAGGCTATGTGGCCAT
Source organism: Polaromonas sp. P1_G2 (assembly GCF_056405515.1). Classification (NCBI taxonomy): domain Bacteria; kingdom Pseudomonadati; phylum Pseudomonadota; class Betaproteobacteria; order Burkholderiales; family Comamonadaceae; genus Polaromonas; species Polaromonas sp. P1_G2. Next base: position 4,123 of record NZ_JBFUBY010000199.1, on the reverse strand, counting down.
GTCGCGCCAGATGGTTAACATCGCCGATGTCTACGACGAGGAAACGCTCAAGAAAATCCATCCGGCCTTGAGCTTTCTCCAGGAAGTCGACAAGCGCTCGGGCTACAGGACCAAACAGATGCTGGTGGCGCCCGTCATGGACGGCGACACGTTGTACGGCGTCCTGCAGGTCATCAACAACCGCAGCGACCAGCCCTTTGGCAAGCTCGAGGAAGACGGCGCCCGCCAGCTATGCCAGACGCTGGGCATCGCGATACGCCAGCGCATGCAGCGAGCGGAAGACGGCCAGCGCCGCAAGGCCACCAAGTACGACGGGCTGGTCACCGAAGGCGTGCTGTCGCAGGACGAACTGCAGCAGTGCATTCAGCTGGCGCGTGAAGAGGGCAAGTCGGTCGAGCATATGCTGATGGCCAGCTACCACATTCGCCCAACCCAGATCGGCCAGTCGCTGGCGAAGTTTTTCGGCGTGGGCTATGAACCCTTCAACGCAGGCCGCATCCGCTCCGAAATGCTGCACGGGCCACTCAAGCGGGAGTTCATCGGGCAACAGGGCTGGATACCGCTGGAGGAAACCACGGACGGCCTGGTGATCATGTGCATGGATCCGGAGGCCGTGCGCGGGGCACGCGTTGTTCCCCAGGTGTTCCCGCGCATCACCAAGTTCGCCTACCGCGTCACGACCCAGACCGAGTTTGACGAGACGCTGAACCAGCTCTTCGGCGCCGGTGCCGACAGCAGCTCCATCGACCAGCTGCTGGCCGACATGGATTCGCCGCTGGAAGGCGATTCTCTCGACGAGTCGTCGCTGGAATCCGCGGCGGCCGACAACGAGCTGGTCAAGTTCGTCAACAAGGTCATCATCGACGCCTACAACCAGAAGGTGTCTGACATCCACATCGAGCCCATGCCAGGCAAGGCCAAGACCGGGATCCGGTTCCGAATCGATGGCACCTTGCAGCCCTACATCGAAGTGCCGGCGCAGTTCCGCCAGGCCATGGTGACCCGGCTCAAGATCATGTGCGACCTGGATATTTCCGAAAAGCGCAAGCCGCAGGACGGAAAGATCAAGTTCAAGAAATACGGCCCGCTGGATATCGAGCTGCGCGTCGCCACCATTCCCTCCGCCGGCGGTGTGGAAGACGTGGTCATGCGTATCCTGGCCGCCGGCGAGCCGATTCCGCTGGAAAAGCTCGGGCTGACCGCGCACAACAAGGAGCGGCTCGAAAAAACCGTCTCCAAACCTTACGGCCTCTTTTACGTRTGCGGTCCCACGGGCTCGGGCAAGACCACCACGTTGCATTCCATCCTGAAATTCCTCAACACGCCGGACACCAAGATCTGGACGGCCGAGGACCCGGTTGAAATCACCCAGAAAGGCTTGCGCCAGGTGCAGATCAACCGCAAGGCCGGCATCGACTTCGCGCTGGTCATGCGCGCCTTCCTGCGGGCCGACCCGGACATCATCATGGTCGGCGAGTCGCGCGACAAGGAAACCGTGGCCATGGGCGTCGAGGCATCGCTGACGGGCCACATGGTGTTTTCGACCCTGCACACCAACTCCGCGCCCGAGTCCATCACGCGTCTGCTGGACATGGGCATGGATCCCTTCAATTTCGCCGATGCCTTGCTGGGCATCCTGGCGCAGCGCTTGGCCAAAAAACTGTGCGATTGCAAGGAGGCTCACACCTTGAGCTCGCAGGAGATCAAGGATTTCATCCGGGAATACGCCGAAGAACTGCGCCACACCGACGCCTGGAAGGCCGATGAGGGCGGCGAGTCGCAAAAGCTGTTTGAAGACTGGATGGAGCGCTACGGCAAGGACGGCAAGCTTACCGTATACCGGGCCGTGGGCTGCGACAAATGCGGCAAGACCGGCTACAAGGGCCGGATCGGCTTACATGAACTCATGATTGCCGACGACGCCGCGAAAAAACTGATCCAGGAACGGGCCCGCGTGGCCGAGCTGTTCGCCAGCGCGGTCAGCAGCGGCATGCACACGCTGAAGATGGACGGCATGGAAAAAGTGCTGATGGGACTGACCGACCTGAAGATGGTCCGCTCCGTCTGCATTAAATAAGGTCTTGCGGGGAAGCTGCGGCGCCGGTGGTTCAGTTCCCGGCGCGTGCCTCCGAGGCAGCTTGCCTCACGCACCACTTGCGCCACACGCTGCGCAAGGCTTCTTCAAAGTGCCGGGAAAACCGCGGGGCGTCGAAAAGCGGTGAAGCCAGCACCTRTTGCCTCATGCCGGCGCGCAGCGATGCCAGGCGCGGCAAGTCGGCGGCATGCGAGACGGCTCTTCTCACGTAGTCATCGGCGTCTTCGGCCACCCACTCGGGCAGGCCGGCGTTCATCAGCAGGCCGACGCCTTGACGCGACAGAAAACTCTTACCTGCCAGTGTGAGCACCGGCACGCCCATCCACAAGGCTTCGGCCGAGGTCGTTCCACCTGTGTAGGGGAAGGGATCGAGGGCGATATCCACCTCTTGGTAGGTCGCCAGGTAGGCCGCGCGAGGTCCCGCGCTCAGTACATGCAGCCGCTCGGCGCTGATACCGTGGATGGCAAAGCGCTCTGCTACGGCATGCTGCCAGCGGATCTGCTGGTCCGGTGATGCTGCGAGTCGCAAGCGGCTGCCGGGCACAGCGTGCAGTACCCGGGCCCACAAGGCGACAACCGCATCATTCATCTTCGACAGGCTATTGAAGCAGGCAAAGGTCACGTAGCCGTTGCGCAAGGCAGGCAGGGGCGTGACCTCAACATTGTGCGGGGGCGGGGTAAAACAAAGCCGGGTTTCCGGCAGGCGCAGGATCTCCTCGGTGAAATGACTCTCCAGCTCGGGGGGCAAAGTCCAGGGGTCGGCAATCAGGTAATCGATGGCCTCGACACCCGTGGTAGCGAAGTACCCCAGCCAGCTGATCTGCACGGGGGCGGCTTTCCAGGCAAAGACAGGAAGACGGTTCTTTCCGGTATGTCCTGAGAGGTCAATCAGGATATCTATCCCGTCAGCGCGGATACGCCTGGCTAGGACTTCATCGGGCTGGCCAACCGCCAGATACCAGCCTTGCAGGTGGCCTTTAAGCCGTTCCGTGACATCGTCGGCATCCGGTGAGTTGGAATAGGCAAAGAGTTCCAGCCGACCCGCCGCTTCGGTCGACAGAGCCTCCAGCACGCTCTCGATAAAGTAAGCCACGGGATGTGAGCGCAAATCTGCAGAGACTAAGCCCACACGCAAGCGTCGGTCGGGATCCGCATGGTTCCTCAAGCTGGCGGGAGGTGGGGCCAACCTCGAAACCATCGCGCCGAAGCGCTGGGCCTCGTCTCGCAACTGTTCGGGTGAAAGGCCGGGCAGGAAATGTTGAGTCAATAAAAGATTGCTTTGCGCGATGGGGAAATCAGGCTTGATGGTTAGCGCGTTGCGGTAACTTTTCAGCGCATCGTCGAGCTGGTCAAGGTCTTTGAAGGCGGCACCCAGATTGTGATGCACCTCGGCATTCTGGGGCTCGAGTTGGATCGCCTTGCTATAGCTTGCCGCCGCTTCGCCGAACAAGCGCAACGCCATAAAAATATCGCCGAGATGGCAATGCGTGTTGACAAAATCAGGCTTGAGTTCCGCTGCGCGCCGAAGGTGGGTCGCGGCGTCGCGGAGCTGGCCCAGAGAGCGCAAGACCAGACCCAGGCTATATACTATGTCTACATTGTCGGGATCGAGTTCCAGCATCTGGCGGTAAGCGATAGCCAGCTCACTGGTGCGCTCAAGCCGTTTCAGGAGGTCGGCCTGTTTTTCATGGGCTTGGGCATGGTCCGGCTTGATCTTCAAGGCGCGGCGATAGCTCTCCAAGGCTGCTTCATCCTGCCCCAGTTCTTCCAGGGCTGCCCCCAATGCGATTTCCGCGTCCACGAAATCCGGCTTGAATCCGAGCGCCTGACGGTAGGCCCGCGCGGCCGCCTCGTGCTGAGCCAGCCGTGCGTGGGCGGACCCGATGTTGAAGTGGGTACCGGCCGAGTCCGGTTTGTACTGCACGGCCCTGGCAAACGCCTCCAGTGCATCCTGTGCATCGCCCCGGTCAAGCAGTATGGTGCCGCGGCTGAAATGAGCCCGGGCAAAGTCGGGCGCCAGGACAATCG
>NZ_JBFUBY010000198.1:0-15687 GCF_056405515.1 Polaromonas sp. P1_G2 | reverse complement strand
CCCCAACCCCCATCCAGGCCCAGGCCATCCCCGCCGTGCTCAAGGGCGTGGACCTGCTGGGCGGCGCCCAGACCGGCACCGGCAAGACCGCGGCCTTCACCCTCCCCCTGCTGCAGCGCCTGTCCACCGAAGCGCGCCTGACCAACCGCCGCGGCGTCAATGCCGTGCGGGCCCTGATCATGACCCCGACCCGCGAACTCGCGGCCCAGGTCGAAGAAAGCGTGCGCACCTACGGCAAATACACCGACCTCACCTCCATGGTGATGTTCGGCGGCGTCGGCATGGGCGCCCAGATTGAAAAACTGCGCCGCGGCGTCGACATCCTGGTCGCCACTCCCGGCCGCCTGCTGGACCACGCGAGCCAGGGCACGCTGGACCTGAGCCAGGTGCAGATCCTGGTGCTCGACGAAGCCGACCGCATGCTGGACATGGGCTTCATCCACGACATCAAGAAAGTGCTGGCCCTGGTGCCCAAGCAGAAGCAGTCGCTGCTGTTCAGCGCGACCTTCAGCGACGAGATCCGCGAGCTGGCCAACGGCCTGCTCAAGAACCCCGAATCCATCCAGGTCACGCCGCGCAACACCACGGTGCAGCGCATCACGCAGACCATCCACCCCGTCGGCCGCAGCAAGAAAAAAGCGCTGCTGACCCACATCATCAATGAGCACAACTGGAGCCAGGTGCTGGTGTTTACCCGCACCAAGTTCGGCGCCAACAACGTGGCCGAGCACCTGACCAAAAACGGCATCCCCGCGATGGCGCTGCACGGCAACAAGAGCCAGACCGCCCGCACCCAGGCCCTGGCCGATTTCAAGAGCGGCACGATCCGCGCCCTGGTGGCCACCGACATCGCCGCCCGTGGCATCGACATCGACGAGTTGCCGCACGTGGTGAACTACGAAATCCCGAACGTCAGCGAAGACTACGTTCACCGCATCGGCCGCACSGGCCGCGCCGGCAACAGCGGCGAAGCCGTCAGCCTGGTGTGCCTCGATGAAGAAGGCTTCATGCAGGACATCGAGCGCTTCACCAAGCAGAACATCGAAAAAGTCCTGGTCCCCGGCTTTGAAGCCGAGCCCGACGAACGCGCCGAGCCGCTGGCCATGGGCCGCCAGACCATCTGGGGCGGCCTGGGCAAGCCGCCAAGCCGTGACGTGATGCAGGCAGCGGCCAAGGCCGCCCGCACCGAGATGATGCAGCGCATCCGCGACACCAAAGGCGCACAGCCCGCGCGTGGCGCAGGCGGCGGTAATGGTGGTGGCAATGGCGGCGCGCGCGGACGCGGCCCCGCCGGTGGCGGCAATGGCGGCGGCAGCGGCCGCGGTCCCCGTACACCCAATCCCGGCCAGCCACGCCAGGCTTCGGGCTATTCACAGAACGGCCAGCCGCCACGCCAGCAGGCACAGCGCCCGCCGCGCGACGACCAGCAGCCGCGCGCACCGCGCAGCGAGCCGAGGGAGCCGCGCAACGACTTCGACAACCAGCAACCCGCCAGCCACGCCTCCTCGGGTTTCCCGTCGTCCGGCCAGCCCACGGGCGGTAACCGCGGCAACTACCGGGGCGGCAACCGCTCCGGTGGCGGTGGCGGTGGCGGTGGCGGTGGCGGTGGTGGTGGTGGTGGCGGCCGGGGCAACGGGCCTCGCCGGCCCGGCGGTCCCGGCTCGTTTACCGGCCGCTAAGCGCTACCTGGCGGCGATCCACTGCGTGGGCGCCGCCATGCACCTGTACGGCGCGGCATAAGGCTGTAAAAAAGCCCAAGCCCGCACCTCAGGCTCAAGCTGCTTTCAGCTGCTTGGCCGGGTTACTCAGTTTAGGCAAACGGCGGCGCGAGCCGAGCACCAGCTCGATATCCTCGTGCGCGCCGTCAATCAGCACCAGAATCGCTTTTTCGGCCTTGGCCGGGTTGCGCGCGATCACCGCATCGAGCACCGCCCGGTGCAGCGGCAGCGAGCGCTTGGGCCCATCCTTGCGGACAGTGGAGATTTCAAAACTGGTGCGCAGCAAGGCGCTGAGCGCCTTGCTCATCTGGACCAGCATGCGGTTGTGCGCGGCACGCAGCAGGCCCTGGTGAAAACGCAGGTCGTAGGTGACGTAGTCGCCGCCGCCTTCCACGGCGCGCTTCATGCCCGCATAGGCATCCTCGATCCCGGCGATTTCTTCCGCGGTGGCGCGCTCGGCGGCCATGCGCACGGCGGCAGGCTCCACCAGGCGCCGCAGCTCCAGCAGGTCGCGTAAAAATTCGGGCGTAATGCCGGCCTTGGCCTTCCAGGCGATGACGTCGGGGTCAAACCAGTTCCAGTGCTCCTCGGTCAGCACGCGAGTGCCCACTTTGGGCCCGGTGGTGACCAGGCCCTTGGCGATCAGCGACTTGACCGCTTCGCGCACCACCGTGCGGCTCACGCCCAGTTCCTCGCAGAGCACCGGCTCCGGCGGCATGGACATGCCGGCGGTATAACGCCCCGCGACGATGGCTTCCCCGATATGGTCAACCGTGTTGCCGTGGACGTTTTTCATGGTGGCCATGGTGTCGCCTTAACCCCGCACAAACAGCGTGACCAGCGGGTCCGGCCCGACCTGGCGGCTCCAGTGGCCGTGCAGTGCCGGGTCAAAAGTGGCGCCGGCCGGCAGCACGTCGGCGGAATAGAAATGCTGGCCCGGCTTGAACACGCGGGAGACGTCTCCCTGCAATCCGATTTCCATCTCGCCGCCCAGGATGAACACCCACTGCGGGTTCGGCGTGCAATGGAACTGGCTGCGAAAACCCAGCGGGCTGTGGCGCAGCTGGTAGCCGCCCGAGGCGAACAATTCGGACAGCATGGCCTGCGGCGAGCCTTCGCCCAGCGGTATGGCCTCTTCCCGGAATTTGGCCCGGCCGTCGGTATCGGTGTAGAGAATGACTTTGGAGAAAACGGTCACAAGGGACTCCGGTGAATGGATATAAAAAGCAGACACCCCATCAGGTTTCGCCGCCAAAGGCGATTTGCACTTTCATGGATTGGCGTTTGTCGCCGGCGAGTGTAAAGGCATGCGTGGCCTGGTCGAAAGCGACGATGTCGGTGATGACGGGCCGCCCGTCGATGAGCCGCTGATTCAGGAAGGCCACCGCGACGGCGAATTCAGGATGAAAGCGGAAGGTGCCGCGCAACTCCAGCTCCTTGGCGACCAGGGTATTGAGCGGCAGGGAGACGTTGCCGCCCAGGCCCACTGTCACGATGACGCCGCGCGGCGCCACCACGTCCAGCCCCGCCACCAGGGCTTTCTCATTGCCCGAGGCCTCGAACATCACGTCGAACTGGCCCTTGCCGGCGGCAAAGGCCGCCAGGCCGTCCGGTTCCTGGGCCAGGTTGATGGTCTGGTCCGCGCCCATTTTTTTGGCGCAGGCCAGGGGAAGCTCGGCGATGTCGGCCGCGACGATGCGGGCCGCGCCCGCGCGGCGCAGGCCGGCGATCAGCAAGGCGCCTATGGGGCCGCAGCCGGTCACCAGCACCTGCTTGCCGAACACCGAGCCGGCCCTCGAAATGGCGTGCAGGCCCACCGACAGGGGCTCGGCCAGCGCGGCCTCGGACAAAGGCAGGTCGTCGGCCACGAGATGCGCCTGGGCGGCCTCGATGACCAGGGTTTCGCGGAAAGCGCCCTGGATGTGCGGGAAACGCATCGCGCTGCCGTAAAAGCGCATGTCCATGCAGTGGTTGTGCAGGCCTTGCTGGCAGAAGCGGCAGGCACCGCAGGGCCGCGAGGGCGAAATCGCGATGCGCTGGCCGGCGCGCAGGCCGCTGACCTCGCTGCCCACGGCCTCGACCACGCCCGACACCTCGTGGCCCAGCACCATGGGCTCCTTGATGCGCACGGTGCCGAAACCGCCGTGCTGGAAGTAGTGCAGGTCGGAACCGCAAATCCCGCCGAAAGCCACCCGCACACGCAGCTGCTGCGGACCGAGGTGTTCGGCATCCAGTGCGTCAAGGCGCAGGTCTAGGGGCGCATGACAGACAAGTCCACGCATGATGTTTTCTCCCTGGTTGCGCGGGCGGCGGCGGCTTCACAGCGTCGCCGTCACTCCGCCGTCGACATACAAAACATGGCCGTTGACAAAACTGGAGGCATCGCTGGCCAGGAACACGGCCGCGCCGGCCAGCTCGGCCACCTCGCCCCAGCGCCTGCTGGGTGTGCGTCCCGTGAGCCAGGCGCTGAACTGTTCGTCGGCCACCAGTTTTTCGGTAAGCTCGGTCTTGAAGTAGCCTGGGCCCAGCCCGTTGACCTGGATGCCGTAAGGCCCCCAGTCGATCGCCATGCCCTTGGTCAGCATCTTCACCGCGCCCTTGCTGGCCATATAGGGCGCGATGTTGGGACGCCCCAGCTCGCTCTGCACCGAGCAGATGTTGATGATCTTGCCCTTGCCGCGCCCTATCATTTTCCGGGCGACCGCCTGGCCGACAAAAAAGACGCTGTCGACATTGGTGCGCATCAGCTCATGCCAGTCCTGGGCCGGGAAATCCTGCAAGGCCATGCGCTTTTGCATGCCGGCGTTGTTGACGAGGATGTCGATGCCGCCCAGGGTCGCTTCAATGTCGTCCACAGCCGCCTGCACCGCACCGGCCTGGGTCACGTCGAAGCCGCTGGTGTGGACCTCCAGGCCTTCATCGCGCAACACACTGGCGGCCTGCGCCAGCCTGGCGCTGTCGCGGCCGTTGAGCACCAGGCGGGCACCGGCCTGCCCCAGGCCGCGCGCGAGCGCCAGGCCGATGCCGGCCGAAGAGCCGGTGACCAGCGCCAGGCGCCCGTCAAGCCTGAAAGTGTTCACGACCATGGGCTRGCTCAGTCCAGCCGGGCGCCGCTGGCGTCGTCAAACACATGGGTTTTGCCGGCCGCGATTTCGAGGTGCACGATCTCGTCGGGGCGCACCGCCGTGCGGCCGTGCATCACCAGAATGACTTTGGCGCCGTTCACGTCGAGCAGCAGTTCGGTCTCGGCGCCGGTGGGCTCCACCACGATGACCTTGGCCGGTATACCCTGCCCCGTCGCGGACAACGACAGGTCGCCGGGCCGCACGCCGTAGTGCACCGGTTGCCCGTCCTGCGCCTGCGCGATCGCGCCTATGGGCCACTGGTGGCCCTGGGCTTCGACCCAGGCCCGGCCGCCTTCCTTGCGCAGAACGCCCTTGAAGACGTTCATGGCGGGCGAGCCGATGAATTGCGCGACGAACAGGTTGCCAGGGCGGTCGAACAGCTCSAGCGGCGTGCCGATCTGCTCGAYGMKGCCGKCATKCATCACCACGATGCGGTCGGCCATGGTCATGGCTTCGATCTGGTCATGCGTGACGTAAACCGTGGTGGTTTTCAGGCGCTGGTGCAAGGCCTTGATCTCGGCGCGCATGGCCACGCGCAGCTTGGCGTCCAGGTTGGACAAGGGCTCGTCGAACAGGAAGACCTTGGGGTCGCGCACGATGGCCCGCCCCATGGCCACGCGCTGGCGCTGCCCGCCCGACAATTCGCGCGGGAAGCGGTCCAGCAGCGGGTCCAGGTTCAGGATGCGGGCGGCGTCGCCGACGCGTTTGTTGGTGAGCTCGGCATCAGCCTTGCGCAGCTTCAGGCTGAAGGCCATGTTGTCGCGCACCGTCATGTGCGGATACAGGGCGTAGCTCTGGAACACCATRGCGATGTCGCGGTCCTTGGAGTCGAGCTCGTTGATGACCTTGCCGTCAATCGACATTTCGCCGCCGCTGATTTCCTCAAGGCCGGCCAGCATGCGCAGCAGCGTGGATTTGCCGCAGCCCGACGGTCCCACCAACACAACGAATTCGCCGTCGGAGATGTCGAAGCTGATGCCGTGAATGATCTTGACCTTGCCGAAGGCCTTTTCAATATTGCGAAACGATACAGATGCCATTTTTGGTATTTCCCGGGGTCAGCTTTTCACGGCGCCGGCAGTCAGGCCTGACACCATGTAGCGCTTGAATGTGTAATAGATAGCCGCCGGAGGCAGCGCGTAAATCAGGCCCGTGGCCATCAGCAGTTCCCACGGCGAGTCGTCGGCCGCGAGGAAGTTGCCCAGGGCCACCGCCAAGGTCACGCTGGTGTCCCTGGACAGCAGCAGGAAGGCGTAGAGGTATTCATTCCAGGCCAGCAGCAGCGCATAGGTGCCGACCGCCACAAGCGAGGGAACCATGAGCGGCAGGTAGACCAGCCGGAACAGCTGCATGGCCGTGGCGCCGTCCATCTTGGCCGCTTCGTCGAGTTCGTAAGGCAGTTTGTCGGAAGCCTGCTTGAGCACCCAGATGCAGTACGGCGAGGCGATGGTCACCATGGCCAGGATCAGCGACCACTGGTGGTTTAGCAAGCCGTAGTTGCCCATGGTCTTGTACATGGGAACGGCCAGGAAGGCGGCGGGGATGAAGTAGGTGAAGAGCGCCATGTTCATCACCGTGCGGCCGCCGCGCACCTTGAGGCGGCTGATGGCAAAGGCCGCGGTTGTCGAGACCACCAGCGTCAGCACACCCACCGAAATCGCGATCACCAGCGAGTTGCCCAGTTGTTCCCAGAAATGGTCGAGGTAGAAATGCTTTTGCCAGAACACCGTCTCGAAGTTGTCCAGCGTGGGCTTTTTGGGCCAGAGCCGCCCGGTCGTGGCTTCGTTGCGGGGCGAGATCGCGAACAGCACCATGTGGTAGATCGGGATCAGCGTCCACAGCAGGACCGGGATGCCGATCAGCAGCAGCCTGGCCTCCCGGCTTACGGTACGCAGTGTGACGCGGCTCATTTGGACAACCTTTTCATCATGAAATACACCAGCGGCAGCACCAGGGGCAGGGCCACGACGATGGAGGCCAGGGACAAATCGACCTGGTCCAGCCGCAGGTAACGGATGCCCAGCGTGGCCAGCACGTGCGTGAGGTCGGCCGGCCCGCCGCCCGTGAGCAGGTAGACGCTGTTGAAGTCGCCCAGCGTCCAGATCATCGACAGGATGGTCGAGGTCAGATACAGCGAACGCATCGACGGCCAGGTGATGAAGCGAAATTTCTGCCAGATCGTGGCGCCGTCCACCGACGCGGCCTCGTATTGCTCGGCCGGTATGGCCATGCGGCCGGCCAGCAGGATCAGCGTCCAGAACGGCAAGGACTTCCAGATGTGGGCCAGCATGGAGAAGGACAGGGCCAGCGTCGGGTCATTAAGCCAGTTCGGCCCGTCTATGCCCGTCAACTTGAAAATCAGGGTGTTGATGACGCCCCACTCGGGGTTGAGCATGAAGCGCATCGACAAAATGGTCGGGATGGAAGGCACCGCCCAGGGCAGGATAAAAATCACCGACAGCGCCTTGATCCACCAGCGCGTGTTCAGGAAAAATCCCGACAGGAACAAGGCCCCGGGATCCCGGGCAGGCGGCGCGGCTTTCTTCAGTCGATACCGTTTAGTTCGCCACGGTCTTGATGCGGGCGATCATTTCGTCAACGGCCTTGTCCACCGGCACCTTTTCATTGATCACGCGGTTGGCCGCCTTGGCCCAGACGTTCTCGTTGTTCAGGATGGTGAACTTGTAGTTCTTGGTGAACTCGAAGTTGACGGTTCCGGCGGTGAACTGGTTGTAGACCGACAGGCGGTGCGCATCGGCCTTCCAGAACGGACGCTGCTGCGCGGTCTTGGTCACCGGGAACCAGCGGCCCAGCGAGCCCTCCACGTAAGGCGTGAGGTTTTCTTCCTGCATCAGGAAGGAAACGAACTCCTTGGCGCGGGCCTTGTTCTTGGCCTGGTTGAACACCACACCCACCTTGACGGCGGCGCGGTAGACCATCTTGCTGCCGTCGGGCTTGTTCGGGAAGCCCGCCGTGCGGATGCGCTCGGTGTAGTTCTTCTTCGCGGTCTCGCGCTCTTCCGGTTTGAGCGAGGCGTTGTTCATGTCGTCCAGCCATTTCGCGGCGATCGAAATCGTGGCGTTATGGGTCAGGATGGTGGTCTTGTTGTGGAAAGCGACATTGTTGTCCGGGTCTTTCCAGCTGGTGGACGACGGCGGCGTGCAGCCCTTGGCGTAAGGCTGGGTGTAATCCGTCAGCGCACCGATCAGGCCGGCGCGGACCTTGGGATCGTCGACCAGCAGCTTGCCGCTGTCACTGACCAGGTTCACGTTGTAGGCGTCCATGAAGGTCAAGAAGGAATAAAACGAGTCGCTCGAATCGACGCCCAGTGGCTGGCCGATGCCGAAAGTGCGGTTGCCGGTTTTCTGGCGATGGGCGGGCTGCACCTTGTCGCACCAGAAAGACCAGTAGTCTTTCCAGGCCGTGGGAATGTCGGATTCCTTGAAGCCGGCCTCGTTGAGCATGTCCACCCAGTACTCGATGTGCATGGTCTGCTGCTTCATCGGGAAGGCGTAATAGGCGCGCGTCTTGGTGACGTCGTTGTAGAGGAAGGCGGTCTCCACCGTGTTGGGCGCGAAACGCGCGCGCATGGGGTTGATCACGCTGCTGATGTCTTCAAGCTTGCCGTCGAAGGCCCACTTGCCGGCGACCTGGAAGTCATAAACGTCGGCATAGGCCACGTCGGGCGGGCTGCCGGAGTCGAGGGCCGCGACGGTTTTCGGGATCATGTCCTGCACGGGGTACTGCGAGAGCTCGACCTTCACGCCCTTGTGTTTTTCCTCGTACTTCTTGATCGCGGCGAACAGCGCGTCGTCCTCGGCTTTGTAAAAGCCCTTGACCCACCAGACGGTGAGCTTTTCCTGGGCGGCGGCCTGCCCCGCCGTGATGAGGCCGGCCGCGACCATCGCGGCGGCCAGAATTGTCTTGAGTCTCATTGGATTTGTCTCCTCTGCGGGTGGGTTGTTGAACGGCAAAAAACTCGGAAGGGTTCGTTGACGCATTGTTATCATATGATGATTAAACCCCGAGTCTTCTATGGAAAACCCGAAGCATTCCGCCCCTGATTCAATGCCATTCCGGCACCGGGGTAAAGAGGGCTTGCCCGGCAAAATGGGCGCGCAGGTTGTCGACGGCCAGCTTCGCCATGGCGTGGCGCGTCTGCACCGTGGCGCTGGCCATGTGCGGCGTCAACACCACGTTGTCCATGGACCAGAGCGCCTCGTTGGGGTGCGGTTCTTTCTCGAACACATCGAGCGCCGCGCCGGCGATCACGCCTTGCTGCAGGGCGTCAACCAGGGCCGCCTCGTCGACCACCGAGCCGCGCGCCACGTTGATCAGGTAACCCTCGGGGCCCAGGGCTTTGAGCACTTCGGCGTTGATCATGTGGCGCGTTCCGGCGCCGCCGGGCGTGATCACGATCAGGAAATCCACCTGCGCGGCCAGTGCCTGTGCCGTGGGGTAAAAGGTGTAAGCGAGTTCCGATTTGGCGCCGCGCCCGGTGTAGGCAATCGACATGCCGAAGGCTTCGGCCCGGCTCGCGATGGCCTGGCCTATGCGGCCCAGGCCGACGATGCCCAGGCGTGCGCCCGAGACCTTGCGCGCCAGGGGCATGGCCCCCTCTTTGGCCCAGCGGCCGGCGCGCACATAACGGTCGGCCAGCGGAATGCGGCGAGCCACCGACAGCATGAGGCCTATGGCCAGGTCCGCCACCTCGTCGTTGAGCACACCGGGCGTGTGCGTGACCGGAATGCGTTTTTCCAGCGCGGCGGCGACGTCCACGCCGTCGTAACCCACGCCCATGATGGAAACCATCTCCAGCGCGGGCAGTTGTTCCWTCAGGGAACGCGGCACCTTGGACTCCCCGCCCCCGGCCACCGCGCGGATCAGCGGCGCCACCCTGGCGAAAGCCGCCGGGTCGCTTTCATGCAGCCTGTCATGGACTTCATAAGCCGCCTGCAGCGGCTCCATCAGGAAGGGCGGAAGCTTGGCGACGGTGAGGATGTGCGGGCGGTTGGACGGGGCGGACAAAGGGCGGGCTCCTGCGGTCATGGTTTTCACTAAGATAGCGGAGCCAATGGTATGACGATAATATGTTTGACGAATTAAGGACTTTCCCGCATGAGCACACCACCCAAGAAAAAACCCGCCCACGAACTCCGTAGCCAGCAATGGTTCGGCCGCCAGGACCGCGACGGCTTTGCCTACCGCAGTTGGGTCAAGGGCAAGGGCGTCCCGCACGACCAGTTCGACGGCCGGCCGGTCATCGGCATCTGCAATACCTTCAGCGAACTGACGCCCTGCAACTCGCATTTCCGCACGATCGCCGAACAGGTCAAGATCGGCGTCTATGAGGCCGGCGGCTTCCCCCTGGAATTCCCGGTGATGTCGCTGGGCGAAACCCTGCTGCGTCCCACCGCCATGCTGTACCGCAACCTGGCCAGCATGGACGTTGAAGAAAGCATACGCGGCAACCCCATTGACGGTGTGGTACTGCTGATGGGCTGCGACAAGACCACACCCTCGCTGGTGATGGGCGCGGCCAGCGTCGACCTCCCGACAGTGGGCGTCAGCGGCGGGCCCATGCTGAGCGGCAAATGGCGCGGCCAGGAGCTGGGATCGGGCACCGGCGTCTGGAGCATGAGCGAGCAGGTGCGCGCCGGCACCTTGAAACTCCAGGACTTTTTCGAAGCCGAGAGCTGCATGCACCGTAGCCACGGCCACTGCATGACCATGGGCRCGGCCTCGACCATGGCCAGYATGGTCGAAGCGCTGGGCATAGGCCTGCCGGGCAACGCCGCCTACCCCGCGGTGGACGGCAGGCGCAACGTGCTGGCCCGCATGGCCGGCCGCCGCGCCGTCGAGATGGTGCACGAAGACCTCACGCTGTCGAAAATCCTCACACGCGAAGCGTTCGAGAACGCCATCAAGACGCTGGCCGCGATTGGTGGATCGACCAACGCCGTGATCCACCTGATTGCGATGGCCGGCCGGATCGGCGTGAAGCTCACCGTCGACGACTTCGACCGGCTGGCCAGCGAACTGCCCTGCCTGGTCAACCTGCAGCCCTCGGGCAAATACCTGATGGAAGACTTCTGCTACGCCGGCGGCCTGCCGGTGGTGATGAAGGAAATCGCGCAGCACCTGCACACCGGCGCCATTACCGCCAACGGCAAGACCATAGGCGAGAACATCGCCGACGCGGAGAACTACAACACCGAGGTCATCAAGCCGCTGTCCGCGCCCTTCAAGGACAAGGCCGGCATCGCCGTGCTGCGCGGCAACCTCTCGCCGCGCGGCGCCGTCATCAAGCCCAGCGCCGCCACGCCGGCGCTCATGGTGCACAAGGGCCGGGCCGTGGTGTTTGAGAACATTGAAGACTTCCACGCGCGCATCGACGACGAGAACCTGGACATCGACGAGAACTGCGTGATGGTGCTGAAGAACTGCGGGCCCAAGGGCTATCCTGGCATGGCCGAGGTCGGCAATATGCCGTTGCCGCCCAAGGTGCTGCGCAAGGGCATCACCGACATGGTGCGCATCAGCGATGCGCGCATGAGCGGCACGGCCTACGGTACCGTGGTGCTGCACACCGCGCCCGAAGCCGCCGCCGGCGGCCCGCTGGCCCTGGTGCAGAACGGCGACATCATCGAACTCGACGTGCCGAACCGCCGCCTGCACCTGCACGTAAGCGACGAGGAACTGGCCAGGCGCATGGCCGGCTGGAAGGCGCCAGAACCCCCGCTGTCCTCGGGCTACTGGAAGCTTTACATCGACCACGTGCTGCAGGCCGACGAGGGCGTGGACCTGGATTTCCTGGTGGGCAAACGCGGCTCCTTTGTGCCGCGCGACAACCACTGAGCCGGGTACAGCGCGGGTACGGGGCAACACCCGGCCCGCGGGTACCATTGGGGGTTTTGAGGCGCGGCGTGCTTTTCCGGTTTTTCTCCCCTGAAAAAAGCCCGCGCCGGGATGCCGCAAGAAGCCAGGAAACCCAATGCAAGCCAGAAAATTCGATGTCGTCGCGCTTGGCGAAGCCATGGTGGAATTCAACCAGACCACCGCCGGCCAGCCCAACTACCTGCAGGGCTTCGGCGGCGACACCAGCAATGCCGTGATCGCCGCCGCGCGCGCCGGCGCCAGCACCGCCTACCTGACCCGCCTGGGCGGCGACACCTTCGGCCAATCGCTGATGGCCTTGTGGGCCGCGGAGAAGGTCTCCACGGCCGCCGTCCAGCAGGACAACGAAGCCAGCACCGGCCTGTACTTCGTCACCCACGGCCCCAAGGGGCACGAGTTCAGCTACCTGCGCGCGGGCTCAGCAGCCAGCCGCATGACACCGGCCTGGCTGCAACAGGCCGGCGCGGCCGATGCCGTGCGCCACGCCAAAGTCCTGCACGTCTCGGGCATCTCGCTGGCGATTTCCGCGAGCGCCTGCGACACGGCGTTTGCCGCGATGAAGCTGGCCAAGGAGTCCGGCACGCTGGTCTCCTTTGATTCCAACCTGCGGCTCAAGCTCTGGCCGCTGGACCGCGCACTGGCGTGCACCCGCCATGCGGTGTCGCTGTGCGACATCTTCCTGCCCAGCCTGGAAGACATCACCGCCCTCAACGGCATGACGGATCCCGATGAAGTGGTCGACTGGGGCCATGCCCTGGGCGCCAAAACCGTGGTGCTCAAGCTGGGGGGCGACGGCGCGCTGGTCAGCGACAGCACGCGGCGCGAACGTGTGCCGGTGCATCGCGTGAAGCTGGTGGACGCCACCGGCGCGGGCGACTGCTTCTGCGGCAACCTGCTGGCGCGCATCGCCCAGGGCGACACGGTGTTCGACGCCACGCGCTACGCCAATGCGGCCGCGGCCCTCACGGTGCAGGGCTATGGCGCGGTGGCGCCTCTGCCGCGGCCCGAACAGGTCAGGGCCTTGCTGTGAGCCGCCTGCTCGCGGTCGACTGGGGCAGCTCGTCGCTGCGCGGCGCGCTGCTCGACGCCGATGGCGCGGCACTCGAAGAACGCGCTTTCCCGCGCGGCATCCTGACGGTAGAGGCCGGCGGCTTTCCCGATGTTTTTGAAAGCTGCTTCGGCGACTGGATGGCACCCGGCACACTGTGCCTGATCTCCGGCATGGCCGGCAGCAAACAAGGCTGGCGCGAGGCGCCCTACTGCGCCTGCCCCGCGGGCTTTGGCGCGATTGCCGCCGCGCTCGAATGGGTGGAGCCAGGGCGCATCGCTATCGTGCCCGGCCTGAGCATTGATAAAAACGGCGTGCCCGACGTGATGCGCGGCGAGGAAACCCAAATCTTTGGCGCGCTGCAACTACTCGGCCTGGAGCATGCCCGCCTGGTACTGCCCGGCACACACAGCAAGTGGGCCACAGTAACCAATCGCAAGGTGACGGATTTCTCGACCTGGATGACCGGCGAGTTCTATGCGCTGCTGCGCCGCCACTCCATCCTGGCGCGCATGCTGCCCGAGGACGAACCCGCGCTGGACGCCGCCGCCTTAGACCAGGGCGTGGCCCATGCGCTGGCCGGCCCCGGCCTGCTGAACACCGCTTTCAGCACACGCACGCTGTCGCTGTTCAACCGGATGAAGACTGAGGCACTGCCAAGCTATCTGTCGGGCCTGGTCATAGGCGAAGAGCTCAAGGCTCAAACGCTGCCGCGCGGCGAGCCCGTGGTGGTCATGGGCGCGGAGGCGCTCACGGCCCGCTATGAACAGGCGCTGGCCCAGCTCGGCGTGCCGGTCCAGCGCGTAGGCGCGGGCGCCACCTGGCGCGGCCTGCGCGCCATTGCCGACACGCTTGGCTGAGCGCGCCACCCCATCGATAGAACACCATGAACAACGCACACCCAAAATTTTCCAAAGCACTCACGACACTCCCCCTGGTCGCCATCCTTCGCGGGCTCACACCGGCCGAAGCTTTGCCGGTCGGCCAGGCACTGGTCTCCACGGGCTGGACGCTGATCGAGATTCCCCTCAATTCACCGCAGCCACTGGACAGCATCGCCGCGATGGCAAGCGCCTACCCGGATGCCTTGATAGGCGCGGGCACCGTGCTCACGCCTGAAGACGTGCGCAATGTGCAGGCCGCGGGCGGCCAGCTCATCGTCTCGCCCAATTTCAACCCGGCCGTGGTGCGCGAGGCCGTGCGCCTCGGCATGGTCTGCCTGCCCGGCGTGATGACGGCCAGCGAAGCCTTTGGGGCACTCGAAGCGGGCGCCACCGGCCTCAAGATTTTCCCGGCCGAGATGATCACGCCGGCGGTGGTGAAAGCCCTGCGCGCCGTGCTGCCGAAGCAGACTCCAGTGATGCCGGTGGGCGGCGTCACGCCGGACAACATGGGCGCCTACCTCGCGGCCGGCGCCAACGGCTTCGGCATAGGCTCGGCGCTGTACAAACCCGGCACCACGGCGGCCCAGGTGGCCGAGAACGCGAAGAACTTCATCGGCGCCTACACAGGTACCATGCGGGCATGAACACTTCCACGGCGCCAGCGCCTGCTATCTCCTTCGGCCTGGCCGGCCGCGTCTGCATCGTCACCGGCGGGGCGCAAGGCATAGGCGAGGCCTGCGCGCGCCGCTTTGCGCGCGAGCAGGCCATCGTGGTGATTGCCGACATCGCCGACGCGCCCGGCACGGCATTGGCCACGGAGCTGGGCGGCCTGTATGTGCACTGCGACGTGGGCGACAAGGCCCAGGTCGACGCGCTGGTCGCACAAACCGTGGCCGCGCACGGCCGCATCGACGTGCTGGTCAACAACGCCGGCATTTTCAGGGCCGCCGAATTCCTCGACGTGACCGAAGCCGACTTCGACGCCGTGCTGCGCATCAACCTCAAAGGTTCCTTCCTGGTGGGCCAGGCTGTCGCGCGCGCCATGGCGGCCGCCGGCAAGGGCAGCATCGTCAACATGAGCTCGGTCAACGGCGTTCTCGCCATTCCCACGATCGCCAGCTACAACGTCAGCAAGGGCGGCATCAACCAGCTCACGCGCGTGATGGCGCTGTCGCTGGCCGGCCAGGGTGTGCGCGTCAACGCGGTGGCGCCCGGCACCATTGCAATTACACAGTCCCGGTTTAGGACCTGCCAACAAGCCCTAATCAGGGTGGACTCTGTCCTTTTGGGGTGCTAGCCTTTAGCGGCAAGGCGCTATTCCGGCGCCAGCCAGACTGGAGGCACCATGACCACGATCTACAAGGAATTCACGGTCGATGCGGGTATAGGCAGCGTATGGGATGCGCTGCGTGATTTCAATGCAGTGCACCAGCGCCTGGCGCCAGGCTTTGTGGTCGACTGCAAGCCCGGCGAAGGCAGCCGCACCGTGACCTTTGCCAACGGCATGGTTGCGCATGAGGTGCTGGTGGGCATCCATGAAGGGATGCACCGCCTCAGCTACACCGTGGTCGGCGGCAAAGCCAGCCATCACATGGCTTCGGCGCAGCTGTTTGCCGAAGGCGAGAAGCGTACGCGTTTTGTCTGGATCACCGATGTGCTTCCCGATGCGCTGGGGGAATACATTGATGCGATGATGACTCAGGGTGCTGCGGTCATGCAGCGGGCGCTTGGTGGCTCTTTGGAAAAGCCTGCGGGCTAAGCTTTTTTTCATACGCTGGTGTTGGGTTGAGTTTCGGGCCGGTCTTGTTCCGGCCTTTGCGCTCCAGTTCTCTCTGCTGAGGGCGGTTGGCCGGGGGTTGCCCGGCAGCAAGTAACTTTCTTTTGCTTCGCCAAAAGAAAGTCACCAAAGAAAAGGCGACCCGCAGTCTGGGTCCCCTGCGCTTCGCTACGGGGCAACCTGCGGTGCTCGACTACGGCGGGGTCTCGCGCAAACTCGCCTTCGGCTCAAACAAGCG
>NZ_JBFUBY010000197.1:0-7784 GCF_056405515.1 Polaromonas sp. P1_G2 | reverse complement strand
GAGACCCCGCCTGAACCGAGCACCGCAGGTTGCCCGTAGCGAAGCGAAGGGACGCAGCAACCAGGGTCGCCTTTTCTTTTGCTTACTTTTCTTTTGGCGAAGCAAAAGAAAAGTGAGTAGCTGCCGGGCTACCCCCGGCCAGCAACCCTCAGCAAAGGGCGAGGGCGCGCAAGCCGGAGCAAGACCCAGCCAAGCGCAAGCTTAGTCTTCCAACTCCGCCTTAGCCATCTCCACATCCAACCGTTCCGTCGCATCCAGCGCCTTGCTGGCCGCTGCCTGCTCATAAAGCTTGGTGGCCTCTTTCATCTTCTTGTCGCCTTCAAGCATGACCATCCCGTTGGCGTACTCGATCATGCCGATGGCCGAGCCGGGGTGTAGTTTCAGGGCGTCTTTGTAGAGCGACAGGCCCACGTCCTTCTTGGCGCCGTAGGTCATGCCGCCTATCAGCGAGCCGACCTTGTCGATCACCTCGGCGTGGAAGGCCGCCAGCGCGATGTGGGCGTCGGCGTGTTTGGGCGAGAGCTTGATGGCCTGCTCAAGTGCGTTCTTCACCTTGGTGCCAAGGCCCTGGGCCAGGGCCTTGGCCACGCTGATGCCCTGGCTGTAGCGGCCCAGCGCGTAAGCCTGCCAGTACCAGGCGTTGGCGTTCTTCGGGTCGTCTTTTTGCTGGGCTTCGGCGCGGGCGGCGACTTCCATGAAGAGGTCGAGCTTGGCTTTTTCCTTGGTTTCCAGGTAGGTGGCGTACATGCTGGCGGCTTTGTTGGCCACCGTGATGCCGTCTCCGCCGGCCTTGAGGCCGGCGTCAAAGGCCTTCTGGAATTCACCGTTGTGGAACAGCACCCAGGCCTGCAGTACGTCGGCATCCTTGGGTAGGGGCTCGCAGTCGCCTGTGTGCAGGCGGGCCCAGCTCTTTTTCAGGCTGGCGGCATCGAATGCGTAGTCGCCGGCATGGGGAAAAGCGGTCCATTTGGCCATGTGTCTTGTCTCCTGTAAAAATTGTTGGTGTTATCAATGAGGGCTGTTTGAAGGAACTCAAGCCGGGTTGCTGTAAGCGCCGACCAGGGCTTGCAGGTGCGCGCGCTGGCTTTGCTCCAGGTAGGGGATCAGCAGGTTGAGCACGTGGTGCGCGCCGCGCAGCAGCGCGGCCTGGGCGTTGGCGGGCTCCAGCGCATTGCGCGGGTCGCGCACGTACTCGAAGCTGAGCCAGTAGGTGAGCACCACCACCATGCTGGTGGCCGTGGCCTCAACCTCGCGCGAATCGATGGTCACGGCGCCGGCGCGGCTCATGCCGTCGAGCAGGCTCTTGATGGCGCGTGTCTTGTTCTTGAGCACCCACTGGAAGTGGGTTTCCAGCCGGCGGTTCTTGCTCAGCAAGTCGTTGAGGTCGCGGTAGAGGAAACGGTACTGCCAGATCAGTTCGAACAGCGTGTGCATGAAAAACCAGGCGTCCTCCACGTCGCGCACGCCGTCGCTGGCGTTGAGCAGTTCGCCCAGGGATTTTTCATAACGGTCGAACAGCGAGTTGATGAGCTCGTCTTTGGCGGGGTAGTGGTAATAGAGGTTGCCCGGGCTGATGTTGAGCTCGGCCGAGATCAAGGTGGTCGACACATTGGGCTCGCCAAAGCGGTTGAAGAGGTCCAGGGTAACCTCCAGGATCCGCTCTGCTGTTCGGCGCGGCGCTTTTTTCGCCATTTTGTCTACCTCGTATTGTTCTTGAACTCTAACCCGGCGCTGGCCGGCGCGAAACTAGGGAAGTCCACCAAGCCTCAATATCCGCCCATGGAGAACCTTTGGGTTACGCCGGGACCGCCGTGCGGGAAGCCGGTTGCAGTGCATGGCTTAAATCCTCCATCACTTCCTCCAGCGAGGCGATGGCGCGGCCCACGCGGGTGGCGGCCGGCCTCGCGGCCACCAGGTGGCGCTTGGGATCCTCCAGAACGTCCAGGTTCAAGCTCACGCCGTGCCGCGCGAGCTTGGCCGACAGCGTGGTCTTGCGTGAGCGCAGCATCTGCCGGGTCTGCTGGTAGGCGTGCTCGGCCAGTTCGCGGCGCTGACGATAGCTGAAGGTATTGGCCAGGAACAGCTCGGCATCGCGGTGGTCGGGCTCCAGCAGCACGATGTCGGTGTCGGGATAGGCGTGTTCGTAGTGCTTCATGCCCAGCTCCAGCCGCGAATGGATCATGGAGCGGAAGGTCTGGCTCATCACCGCGGGCAGGCCGCCGCTCACGATGCGCGGGATGGCCTGCTTTTCAGGCGGCAGGCCGCGGCGCATGACGCGCTGGTCCATGGCCAGCCGGGGAGCGCGCGTGGAATTGAAAGGCACCAGCGGGTTCAGGCAGAACATCAGGTCTATGCCCTCGTCCATGGCCACGCCGGCGTGCATGGTCTTCTTGAGGGCGCCGTCCACGTAGTAGTGGCTGTCGATCTCCACCGGGGGGAACAGGCCCGGCAGGGCCGAACTGGCCTGGACGGCCTTGGAAATCGGCACATGGTCCCAGCCGGGGCGGCCGAAGGGCGCGGCGTCGCCGCTGTCCAGGTTGGTCGCCACCAGCGTCAGGCGCGTGCGAAGTTGCCGGAAGTCGTTGGTGCGCCCAGGCTTGGAAAACAGTTTTTCGAGCTGCGTGTCGACTTTGTCGTTGGCAAAAATGCCCGTGGGCAGGGCCGGCCCCAGCGCCTCCAGTGCATGCACAAAAGACTTGCGCCCAAAGGTGGCGCGCCACGCGGCCGATGCGGCCAGGCCGGGCAGGGTGATGCCGCGCCGCAAAAATTCGCCATAAGCCGGCACCATCAGCCAGGCCGGGTCAAACACCTCCGAGGCCTGGTCGCCGTTTTCGATAAAGGCAGCGCAGAGTTCGCGTGGTGTCATGCCATTGGCCAGGCCCGCCGCGATAAAGCCGCCGGCCGAGACACCGACATAGTGGTGCAGTTCAGTGAACGAGATGCCTTGCAGGGATTCATCGAGTGCGCAGAGGGCGCCGATCTCGTAAATGGCCCCCAATGGGCCTCCCCCGGCGAGGGCCAAGGCAATGCGCGGCTGGCTCGTGGAGGGTTTGCTTTTTGAACGCTTGGCAGAGGTCATGGAAAGAAAGTGTAGACGGCGGCCCCGGAAATAATTGCTGCTTTGCAGCAAAACCGCGCAGGCGGAGAGGCGCGCACAGGCGTAAAAAAAGGGACGGCATGTCCCTTTTTCTGGTGAAGCTCGAAGTGCTTAAGCCGACTTGCGCGCGGCCGGGCGCTTGGTGGCCGGGGCCTTTTTGGCGGCGGTCTTGGTCGCCGTCTTGGCGGCCGGGGCCTTGCCGCTGAGTTTTTGCACGTTGCGGTTCAGTTCGTCGATGCGGGCGATCAGTGCGTCCACGTCCTTGGCGGAAGGCACGCCAAGCTTGTTCAGGGCCTTGGCGACACGGTCTTCAAAAATGTTTTCGAGCTTGTCCCACTGGTGGCCGGCTTTGGACTGGATGTCGGTGGCCATGGTGGCCATCTTGTTGGTGGCCTCGGAGATTTTCCCTTCGGCGACGGCCTGGGTTTTGCGCTGGATGGACAGGCCTTCCTTGACCAGGGTTTCAAACACTTTGCCGCCTTCTTCCTGCGCCTTGGAGAAGGCGCCCAGGCCGGCCAGCCAGATTTGCTGCGCGGACTCTTTGACGGCGCCCGACAGCTGGGGACCGGATTTTTTGTCGGCGCTCATTTTTTGCAGTTTCTTGACCATGGTGGACTCCAGACAGTGAGGGTTGTGGATTTGCGCGGACAGTATGCCGCATAGACCGGAAAATATAAGCCTTCCCCGCGGCGCTGTTTAGGTGCCCCGCTCTATGGAAAAGCACGCCCCGCGCCGCTGAGCGCGGGTTTCTGCTGAATAGAGAGTCATGCGCTTTAAGCAAGAATCAGTTTTTGATCGACAGTTCAGCGGAGAAAACACAACATGCATTATTTCGTCACGGGGGCCACAGGCTTCATCGGCAAACGCCTGGTCAAAAAACTTCTGGAACGAAAAGGCACGACCGTTCATTTCCTGATCCGCAAGGAAAGCGCCGGCAAAGTGGCGGCACTGAGGGAGTACTGGGGCGTCAGCGCCGCGCGGGCTGTCGCCATCCATGGCGACCTGACGAGCAAGAAACTGGGCGTCAGCAGTGAGGACATCAAAAAGCTCAAGGGCCAGGTTGGGCATTTTTACCATCTGGCCGCCGTCTACGACCTGGGCGCCGACGAGGAAAGCCAGATCGCCGTCAACATCGAGGGCACGCGCAGCGCGGTGGAGTTCGCCAAGGTCATCGATGCCGGGCACTTCCACCATGTGAGCTCCATCGCCGCGGCCGGCCTCTATGAAGGCGTGTTCCGCGAGGACATGTTCGAGGAGGCCGAGAACTACGAGCACCCGTATTTCATGACCAAGCACGAGAGCGAAAAAATCGTGCGCAAGGAATGCAAGGTGCCCTGGACGGTGTTCCGACCCGCCATGGTGGTCGGCGACAGCACCACCGGCGAGATGGACAAGATCGACGGCCCCTACTATTTCTTCAAGCTGATCCAGCGCATGCGCCAGCTCCTGCCGCCCTGGATGCCGGCCGTGGGCCTGGAAGGCGGGCGCATCAACATCGTCCCCGTCGACTTCGTGGTCGACGCGCTGGACCACATCAGCCACAAGACCGGCATCGCCAAAAAATGCTTCCACCTGGTGGACCCGGTGGGCTACCGCGTCGGCGACGTGCTGGACATCTTCAGCCGCGCGGCCCATGCGCCCAAGATGAACCTGTTCATCAACGCCGCCCTGCTGGGTTTCATCCCGCGCGGCGTCAAGAAGAGCCTGATGGCGCTGGCGCCGGTGCGGCGTGTGCGCAACGCGGTGCTGGCCGACCTGGGCCTGCCCGAGGACATGCTGACCTTCGTCAACTACCCGACCCGTTTCGACTGCCGCGAGACCATGGCTGCGCTCAAGGGCGCCGGCATTGAGTGCCCCAACCTCAAGGACTACGCCTGGCGCCTGTGGGATTACTGGGAGCGCCACCTGGATCCCGACCTGCACATCGACCGCTCGCTCAAGGGAACAGTGGGCGGCAAGGTGGTGCTGGTCACCGGTGGCTCTTCCGGCATAGGCCTGGCCGCTGCGCACAAGTTCGCCGAGGCCGGCGCGGTCACCGTCATCTGCGGGCGCGACCAGGACAAGCTCGATGAAGCCTGCAAGGAAGCCAAGGCCAAGGGCTACCAGTTCGTGGCTTACCCGGCCGACATCGCCGACATGGCCGATTGCGATCGTTTCCTCAAGCTGCTGATTGCCAACCACGGCGGCGTCGATTTCCTGATCAACAATGCCGGCCGCTCCATACGCCGCGCGATCGAGGCCAGCTACGACCGTTTCCACGACTACGAGCGCACCATGCAGCTCAACTACTTCGGCTGCCTGCGCGTGACCATGGGCCTGCTGCCCGGCATGGCGGCCAGGCGCAAGGGCCATGTGGTCAACATCAGTTCCATCGGCGTGCTGACCAACGCGCCGCGTTTTTCGGCCTATGTGGCCTCCAAGGCCGCGCTGGACGCCTGGACGCGTTGCGCGTCGAGCGAGTTCGCCGACGTCGGCATCAGCTTCACCACCATCAACATGCCGCTGGTGCGCACGCCCATGATCGCGCCTACCAACCTGTACAACAACGTGCCGACGCTGTCCCCCGAAGAGGCCGCCGACATGATCGCGCAGGCTTGCATCTTCAAGCCGGTGCGCGTCGCCACACGCCTGGGCATCACCGGCCAGCTGATGCACGCGCTGGTGCCGCGCATCGCGCAGATCGCCATGAACACCAGCTTCCGCATGTTCCCCGACTCTTCGGCCGCCAAGGGCGAGAAGGGCGCCAAACCGCAGCTGTCGGCCGAAGCCGTTGCCATGCAGCAGATGATGCGTGGAATTCACTTCTGACCGGGGCGGCGGCCCTTGCCCACGGCCTTCCCGCCGCGAGGCCGAGGGCATAATGTGAGCCGGTGCCGCACTGCAGCGGCGCATGGAAGGTGAGCTCATGATTTTGGTTACGGGGGGAGCCGGATTTATCGGCGCCAATTTTGTCCTTGACTGGCTGGCAGGCAGCGACGAGCCGGTCGTCAACCTGGACAAGCTCACCTACGCCGGCAACATGGAAACACTGGCGCCCCTCAAGGGCGATCCACGGCACGTTTTTGTCAAGGGCGACATCGGCGACAGGGCCCTGGTCGCTGAACTGCTGGCCAGGCACAAGCCGCGTGCCGTGCTCCATTTCGCGGCGGAGTCGCATGTGGACCGTTCCATCGCGGATCCCGAAGAATTTATCCAGACCAATATCGTCGGCACCTTCCGGTTGCTGGAAGCCGTGCGCCAGTACTGGGCCGGCCTGCCGAACGGCGAGAAGGCCGCGTTCCGCTTCCTGCAGGTGTCCACCGACGAGGTTTACGGTTCGCTCAAGCCCGCCGACCCGGCTTTCAGCGAAACCCACCGCTACGAGCCGAACAGCCCCTACTCGGCCAGCAAGGCGGCCAGCGACCACCTGACCCGGGCCTATCACCACACCTACGGCCTGCCGGTGCTCACCACCAATTGCTCCAACAATTACGGCCCTTACCATTTCCCCGAAAAACTGATCCCGCTGATGATCGTCAACGCCCTGGCCGGCAAGCCGCTGCCGGTCTACGGCGACGGCCAGCAGGTGCGCGACTGGCTGTACGTCAAGGACCACTGCAGCGGCATTCGCCGCGTGCTCGAAGCCGGCAAGCCCGGCGAGACCTACAACATCGGCGGCAACAACGAGAAACCGAACATCGACATCGTCCATGCGGTGTGCGCCCTGCTCGACGAGTTGCGCCCGCGCGCCGGCGGTAGCTACCGCGAACAGGTCAGCTTTATCAAGGACCGGCCGGGCCACGATCGCCGCTACGCGATCGATGCCGCCAAGATGACGCGCGAATTGGGGTGGAAGCCCGCCGAAACCTTTGAAACCGGCATCCGCAAGACCGTGCAGTGGTACCTGGACAACCCTGAATGGGTCACCCATGTGCAGAGCGGGGCTTACCGCGACTGGGTCGATGCCCAGTACGCGACGGCCGCGGCCTGAGCGCGCGCATGAAGATACTGCTTTTCGGCAAGAACGGCCAGGTGGGCTGGGAGCTGCAGCGCAGCCTGGCGCCCCTGGGCGAGCTGGTCGCGCTGGACCGCCACAGCCATGACTTTTGCGGCGACCTCGCCAATCTGGACGGCATCCGTGAGACGGTGCGCCAGATCCGGCCTGACGTCATCGTCAATGCCGCTGCCTACACCGCCGTCGACAAGGCTGAAAGCGATGCCACCACCGCGCATACCGTCAATGCCGAAGCGCCGGGCGTGCTGGCGGAAGCGGCGGACGCCGCCGGGGCATGGCTGGTCCATTATTCGACGGACTATGTGTTTGACGGCAGCGGCAGCAAGCCCTGGGAAGAAAGCGACCCGACCGGCCCGCTCAGCGTTTATGGGCGGACCAAACTCGAGGGCGAGCAGCGCATTGCAGCGCGGTGCGCCCGGCACTTGATTTTGCGCACCAGCTGGGTCTATGCGGCCCGGGGCGGCAACTTCGCCAAGACCATGCTGCGCCTGGCCGCCGAGCGCGACCGCCTGACGGTCGTCAGCGACCAGTTCGGAGCGCCTACAGGGGCCGACCTGCTGGCCGATGTCACGGCCCACATGCTGCGCGGCGCGCTCACTGGGTCCACAGCGGGCTTTGCCGGGATCTACCACGTGGCGGCCGCGGGCGAAACGTCCTGGCATGGCTACGCGCGCTTTGTTCTCGATTACGCGG
>NZ_JBFUBY010000196.1:0-7787 GCF_056405515.1 Polaromonas sp. P1_G2 | reverse complement strand
CTCAACACCCATCGCATGGCCCTGGCCGATGTACCCGCCCAGTTCGCCACCCTGCTGGACCCCACGCAGGGCGTCGTCAAGGCGCTGATCGAATGCTGACCGGAGCCCCCGCTTGAGCACGCCCATCCTCCAGTTCGGCACCGGGCGCTTTCTGCAGGCGCATGCGGACCTGTTTGTGTCCCAGGCCCTGGCCCAAGGCCAGGCACTGGGGGGCATCACCGTCGTGCAGAGCACAGACAGCCCGCAGAGCAGTGCGCGCGCCGCGGCACTGGCACATGGCTACCGCGTGGAATTGCGCGGCATGCAACACGGCCGGCGTATCGAGGAAACCGTGCAGGTCAACGCAGTCCAGGCCGTCTGGCATGCCCGCCGCGACTGGACACAATTGCGCGATGCCATGGCCACCACCGTGCAGGCCGTCATCTCCAACACCGCGGATACGGGCTATGTGCTGGACGACGCCGACACCGCGGCGCTGCTGGATAGCCCCACGACGGCGCCTCGCAGCTATCCAGCCAAGTTGGTGGCGCTTCTGCACCACCGCTGGCAGCAGCAGCCGGAGGCTGCCCTGACGCTGTACCCCTGCGAACTGGTCAGCCGCAACGGTGACACACTGCGCGACCTGGTATCCACGCTGGCACAGGGTTGGGGCGCTACGCCCGCCTTTCTTCGTTATGTGCGGGAGCACTGCGTGTGGGTCAATTCACTGGTGGACCGCATCGTGTCGTCTCCGCTGGAACCCGCCGGTGCGGTGGCCGAGCCCTATGCGCTGTGGGCCGTCGAACGCCAGCCGCGCATGGTGCTTCCTTGCAGCCACCCGGCCATGGTGGTGACGGATGCATTGGCACCCTTCGAGCAACGCAAGCTCTGGCTGCTGAACCTGGGCCACACGATATTGGCCGAACGCTGGCAGCTGCTGGGCGGTGCCGCGGACATGACCGTGGTGCAGGCCATGCACACCCCGGCGCTGCGCATCCCACTGGAGGCCGTCTGGGCCGACGAGGTGCTGCCGGTATTTGACGCCGAGGGCACAGGCCCCGAGGCCCGCGCCTACCTGGTGGAATTGCGCGACCGTCTGCTCAACCCGTTTCTGGAACACCGCCTGGCCGACATTGCCAAGGACCACGCGCAGAAGAAGCTGCGCCGACTGGCACCCGTGGTGGAGCGCGCCGTGGCGCTGCAACTGCCCATCGCACAGACCCAGCTGCGCAATGCCTTGGCCGGAGATGTTCTTGCTCTCTCTCCCTCTGGGAGCGGGTTGGGGTGAGGGCACGCGGCCTTTGAATACATGCTGCGGCGCAACATCCAACGCCATGAGTCTTCACGCCTGCCGAAATTCGCCACAATTGCACCTCTCGGGGTTACGATGCGTGAACCATTCACTCCGTTGGTGGTTCCATGGTGGCACTAGCCGCACAACTCGATCCGCCCCGCCGGCTGAATAAGAAGGCCAGTGACCGGCCGCAGGACTGGCTAGGCACGACGCCCCTGCTGGACCTGGACGACTCCAAGCTGCGTCTGAAGGCTCGCGCGCTTGTCCAGCTGTGCCGCACCGACAGGGACAAGGCACTGGCCATCTATCGCTTCGTCAAGCGCCTGCCCTATACCAAGAGAGTCAAGCTGCAGTACCCGACGGCCCGCGATGTACTCGAGGCGCGCGGGGGCGACGGCGACGACAAGGCGACCTTGCTGATCGCACTGATGCGCTCTGCCGGCATCCCGGCGCGATTGCGCTACATGGAGATGCGCGGCGAGATGCTGCGCGGCCTGATCCCCAGAGCCACGCCGGCTGCGCGCCCGCTGGCGGAAATCTGGCTGGGCCGTTGGGTGCGTACCGACACCTACATTTTCGATGCCGAATACGTGGCTGCCGCCCGTGAACGCCTGCAGGCGAACGGCTGGGAATGCGGCTGGGGCATCCATATCAATGCCCAGCTTCTGTGGGACGGGAAGAACGACGCCTTTCTCGGCGGCGTGCCTACCGACCAGGACCCCATGCTCACGCGGCTTCTGTGCGTGGTGAGCGATCCCCTGGAACTGGTGTCGGAATCCCTGCGGGCCAGCGGGCTGCGTTACCGCCGGTCGGTACGGGCCCTGCAATGGAATATGCTGGCGCCCACCATGATGCGGGCCATTCGCGAGCTACGGGCCGGCTCCCGTTTTAATTGAAATGCGCTGCGCCCAACTTTATTTTGTGACGCACCAAGCAAAAATAGCCCCGCACACGTGAGCGCTAGTACTTTGAGCTTGGATGCGGCAGGCAGCGCGCGCTGGTGCAAACAGGTAGAACGATTATTTGCATTCATCTGTTTGACACCAGGATTTGAGTTCTTGAGTCCGTTGAATGATTTGTTTCTTCAAACACGTGTGATAGGTGTAAGCGCGCGTCGCTGCTGACCCTGCATGGATTGCCACTGTAGCGCTGCAATGCATCTCAAAGTATTTAACCCAGGCTCTCTGCGCATTTATCCAGGTTTGCCTGGTATCGCCATTCAGATGAGCAATGAACTTTTTATAAGTTTCATTGAGTTTCTTGTCCGCCTCACCTTTTTCGTATTCAGCAATAGTGGCTTCACACCATTCCATCGACAAGGGGTCGGTTTTGCAAACCGGCTGGGCAAAGATGACGCCGGGTGCGAGGTACAACACGAGGGCAAGAACGTGTGTGGATATGGAAGCGCGGGACCCCATGTCAAGCGTGTAATGCAGCGCGTTGTTCGACAAGAGCTTGTACATCTGGAATTTCCCCCTCCAATAGATGGACCACTATCTGAGCATCACGATTCTAGGTGGCGTTCTGTTCAGTGCCCGCCCTCCGAATAGAGGAGGGCCATCACGGTCCAGCGTCTTAACCCATCCGCCCCAACAAGCCCGGCACGGATGACACCAGCATCGCCAGGCCCGAACAGGTCAGCAGGCTCAGCACCAGCTTGCGAAAGGCCAGGTCGCTGATGCCCATGTAAACCCGTCCACCCAGCCAGGCGGGAATCAGCGCGGCAGGCGCCACGATGGCCAGCATGGGAAGCGTCTCGCGGGTGACCAGGCCGGCGGCGCCATAGCTGGCCATGGTGACCGTCAGCACGGCCAGGTTGAAGTTCTGGATGACGGCGCGCTGGGCACTCTTCTCGTAGCCCCGAAGCGTGCACCACAGCGTTGGAATCACACCGCTGAAGCCACCCAGGGCCCCCATAAAACCGCCAGCGGCGCCTATCATGCCGTCGGCGATGCGGCCGCCATGGTGGATGCGCGGAAGCTTGCCCGAAAACAGCGTGGCCGGGCACCATAGCGCCAGCAGCACGCCGAGAAACAGCTTGAACAGCTGGACGTCAAGCCGCGGCAGCAACAGTAAACCCAATGGCAGCCCGAGCAGGCCGCCTGCCAGGAATGGCAGCAGGCGCTTCCAGTCAGTATTGCGGCTGACCGTGAAGGCCGCCATGACCTGGCCTGTCAGCCCACCGAACACGGCCATGACAGCCGCCAGTTTCGGGTCTATGGCCCAGGCCCAGAAAGACATGGCCACCAGGCTGAAGCCAAAACCCGACAGGCCCTGGACAAACCCCGCCGCCGCCGCGCCCACAATGATCAGGACGAGCGTGGCGTCCATGCGGCGGGCAAAGTGGCGTGGAGCAAGAGAAGCGTTTTAAGCGTAGTCGCTCACCGGCACGCAGCTGCAGAACAGGTTGCGGTCGCCGTAGACGTTGTCGACCCGGCCCACGGGCGGCCAGTACTTCACCAGCTTGAGCGAAGCCAGCGGGAAGGCGCCGGTCTCGCGCGAGTAAGGCCTGTCCCAGTCGGCGCCCAGCAGGCTGGCTGCGGTGTGCGGGGCGTGCTTGAGCGGGTTGTTGTCCTGCGGCCATTGCCCGGCTTCGATCTTGCGGATCTCGTCGCGTATCGCGATCATCGCGTCAATGAAGCGGTCCAGTTCGGCCAGGGTTTCGCTTTCAGTCGGCTCGACCATCAGCGTGCCGGGCACGGGGAAGCTCAGCGTGGGCGCGTGAAAACCGTAGTCCATCAGGCGCTTGGCGACGTCCTCGGCGCTGACGCCGCTGGTTTCTTTCAGCGGGCGCAAATCGAGAATGCACTCGTGGGCCACGTGGCCGTTTTCACTCGCGTAAAGCGTGGGGTAATGGTCTTTCAGGCGTGAGCTGATGTAGTTGGCGCTCAGGATGGCGACCTCGGTGGCTTGGGTCAGGCCCTCGGGGCCCATCATGCGGCAGTACATCCAGCTGATGGGCAGCACGGCTGCGTTGCCCAGGGGGGCGGCCGAAACGGCGCCCACGCCGTTGACGGGAATGCCGGCCGTCGCATGGCCGGGCAGGTAAGGTACCAGGTCGGCCACCACACACACGGGGCCCACGCCCGGGCCGCCGCCGCCGTGCGGGATGCAGAAGGTCTTGTGCAGGTTCAGGTGGCTCACGTCGCCGCCGAACTCGCCCGGCGCGGCCACGCCGACCAGCGCGTTCATGTTGGCGCCGTCCACGTAGACGCGGCCGCCGTGGCTGTGCACCATCGCGCAGAGTTCCTTCACCTGCGTTTCAAACACGCCGTGCGTGCTCGGGTAGGTGATCATCACGCAGGCCAGCCTGGCGCTGTGCTGTTCGCACTTGGCTTTCAGGTCGGCCATGTCGACGTTGCCTTGCGCGTCGCAGGCGGTCACAACAACGGTCATGCCCACCATCTGCGCGCTGGCCGGGTTGGTGCCGTGGGCCGACGAGGGAATCAGGCAGATATTGCGGTGGCCCTGGCCCTTGGCTTCGTGGAAGGCCTTGATGACCAGCAGGCCCGCGTATTCACCCTGCGAACCGGCGTTGGGTTGCAGGCTGATGCCGGCATAGCCGGTGGCCTGGCACAGCCAGTCGCGCAGCTGCTTGTCGAGTTCGGCATAGCCCTGCAACTGCTCGGCGGGCGCGAAGGGGTGGATGTTGGCGAACTCGGGCCAGGTGATGGGGATCATCTCGCTGGTCGCGTTGAGCTTCATGGTGCAGCTGCCCAGCGGGATCATGCTGCGGTCCAGGGCCAGGTCCTTGTCGCTCAGCATGCGGATGTAGCGCAGCATGCCGGTTTCGGAATGGTGGGTGTTGAACACCGGGTGCGTGAGGAAGGCCGTCGTACGGCGCAGCTCGGCGGGGATCAGCGATTCCACGCCTTTTTCGAAAGCGCTGACCACGGGAATCGTCTGGCCGGGCCTGGCGAAGAAGGACCAGAGCAGTTCGATGTCCTTGCGGCTGGTGGTTTCGTCCAGCGACACGCCCAGGTGGTTGTTCAGGCGAAAGCGCAGGTTGGCGCCGGCCTGGCGCGCGCGCTCGGCGATCGCATTGGTCGCCTCGCCGGTCTTCACCGTCACGGAATCAAAAGCGCCGGTATTGGTGATTTCATAGCCGAGTTCCTGCAGGCCGCGCACAAAGACGGCGGTGTAGGCCGCCACGCGTTCGGCGATGCGCTTCAAGCCTTGCGGGCCGTGGTAGACCGCGTACATGCTGGCGATGACGGCCGGCAGCACCTGCGCGGTGCAGATGTTGGAGGTGGCTTTTTCGCGGCGGATGTGCTGCTCGCGCGTCTGCAGCGCGAGGCGGTAGGTCGGGTTGCCGTGGCTGTCGACGCTGACGCCGACCAGGCGGCCCGGCAGCGAGCGCTTGAACTCGTCGCGGCAGGCCAGGTAGGCCGCGTGCGGCCCGCCGTTGCCCATGGGCATGCCGAAACGCTGGGTGTTGCCCAGCACGATGTCGGCGTCCCATTCACCGGGCGGGGTGAGCAGCGTGAGCGCCAGCAGGTCGGCTGCGACGCACAGGGCCGCGCCGTCGACGTGGGCCTGGCCCGCGAGCGGACGCAGGTCGTGGATGCTGCCGGTGGTGGCCGGGTACTGGGCCAGCACGCCGAAGTAGTCGCCCTCGGCCATCAGCAGGGGCAGGGTGGCCGACGCCGTGCTGACCTTGACCTCGATGCCCAGCGGCTTGGCGCGGGTCTGGATCACTTCAATCGTCTGCGGATGGCAGTCGCCGGCCACGATGAAGACATTACTCTTGCTTTTGACACTGCGTTTGGCCAAGGTCATGGCTTCGGCGGCGGCGGTAGCCTCGTCGAGCATGGAGGCGTTGGCGATCGGCATGCCGGTCAGGTCGCAGACCATGGTCTGGAAGTTGATCAGCGCCTCCATGCGGCCCTGCGAAATCTCGGCCTGGTAAGGCGTGTAAGCCGTGTACCAGGCGGGGTTCTCGAGGATGTTGCGCAGGATCACGCCCGGCGTGCAGGTGCCGTAGTAGCCCTGGCCGATGAAGTTCTTGAACACCTGGTTCTTGGCCGCGATGGCTTTCAGCTGCTTGAGCGCGGCGGCTTCCGTGACCGGGGCCGGGATGGCCATGGGCGTGCTGCGCGCGATGGAGCGCGGAACGATGCCTTCGACCAGCTCGCGGCGCGAGGCCGAGCCCACGATGCTGAGCATGTGGACTTCGTCGGTCTCGTCAATGCCGATGTGGCGCGCGATGAATTCGGAAGGGTTTTCAAGGTCGCCCAGGGGCTTGGCGGTTTGCATCAACATGTCGGGTCCCGTGTCAGGCTTGGCAGCCAGGAGTCAGAAAACAGAGAAAAAAGATCGGAAAAAAATCAGGCCGAGAAGGCGGTGTAGCGGGTCTCGTCCATCAGCGCGTTGAGCTGCGATGGGTCGGACAGCTTGATCTTGAAGAACCAGCCGGCGCCCATGGGGTCGCTGTTGGCCAGGGACGGGTCGTCCTTCAGGGCTTCATTGATGGCGGTCACTTCGCCGCTCACAGGCATGTAGACGTCGGCGGCGGCCTTGACCGACTCGACGACGCCGGCGGTTTCCTTTTGCGCGAAGGTCGTGCCCACGGCTGGGAGGTCCACAAACACCACGTCGCCCAGCGCGTCCTGCGCATGCACGGTGATGCCGACGGTGGCGATGTCGCCCTCAATCTTGAGCCATTCGTGGTCTTCGGTGTATTTGACGGTCATGAGAATCTCCAGGGGTTAAGGGGTGGGGATGGCAGGGGTCAGCCGCGGAAGTAGCGGTTGGGGACAAAAGGCATGGCCGCGACTTCCATGGGCACGGGCTTGCCGCGCACGATGGCGTTGATGCGCGTGCCCAGGGCGGCGAATTCGGGCTTCACATAGCCCATGGCGACCGGCTGGTTGATCGTGGGGCCCAGCAGGCCGCTGGTGACTTCGCCTATTGAAGCGCCGTCGGTGCTTTGCAGTTCGGTGTGGTCGCGCACGGGCACGCGCTCCAGCGCCACCAGGCCCACACGCTTGCGGGCCAGCGTGGCGGGGTCGGCCAGCTGCGCCAGGATTTTGTCCGCGCCCGGGAAGCCGCCCGCGCGCGCGCCGCCGGTGCGCCGCACTTTTTGCATGGCCCAGTTGAGGTTGGCTTCGATCGGCGTGGTCGTTGTGTCGATGTCGTTGCCGTAGAGGCACAGGCCCGCTTCCAGGCGCAGCGAGTTGCGTGCGCCCAGGCCTATGGGCTTGACCTCGGGCTGGGCCAGCAGCGCGCGTGCCAGCGTTTCGGCCTGCGAGGCGTGCACGGAGATTTCAAAGCCGTCTTCGCCGGTGTAGCCGCTGCGCGTGAGGAAGCAGTCGCAGCCGGCGACGCTGAAGCGCCCGCCGGTCATGAACACCAGTTTTTCGACACCGGGCGCCAGGCGCTGCAGCGCGTTGACGGCCTGCGGGCCTTGCAGGGCCAGGAGCGCCATCTCGGGCATGGGAATGACTTCGCAGCGCGAGCCGATTTTGGCCTGGATGTGCGCGATGTCTCCCACCTTGCAGGCGCCGTTGACGAT
>NZ_JBFUBY010000195.1:0-7878 GCF_056405515.1 Polaromonas sp. P1_G2 | reverse complement strand
CAAGGAATATGCCTTGCCCCCTGGCCGCAAAACAGATCCGCCGTTTGACATGACCATGTTCCGCTCGGAAGTTTCCGCCATCCTCGCCGGCACCGTGGCGCAGCCCCCACCGATTCCGGCAGTGACGCCGGCAGCGCAGGTGGGCGGTACTGAAAAACCCACTTTGCGCCGCAATGCCACTGGAGAGTTTGTCGCCCTCCTCCAGCAGAAGCTGCAGACCGATGTCGACGGATACTTCGGCCCGTACACGGAGGCCGCCGTGCGCGCTCTCCAGAAATCCCGGGCCTTGGTGCCGGACGGCATTGTCGGCCCCAAGACCTGGGCCTTGCTGGACCCCGGTTGAGTTTTTCGCGCGCATAGCGAGCCGCCGGTCGGCCTGCTTTCGGTGTCTGTCGATGCGCCATGAGCTTCAGGGCGTAACGACGGCGGGCGCGCGCTGCGGCGTGGGGCGCTGGGTGCGGACGTAGTTCAATTCGTTCTGGGCACGCCTGTCGTTCTTGTCGAGCTCCAGGCATTGCAGGTAGACCTTTTCGGCATCGTCCCAGCGGCCCTGTTCGACATAAACATAGGCGATGCCGCGCCAGGCGCGGGACAGTTCCTTGTTCTTGACCTCGGGCGGGGAAAACTCTTTGGCGGCGGTTTCGGCCTGCTCAAAGATTTTGAGAGCCTGGGGCCAGTTGCGTTGGCCCAGGTACACGGTGCCGAGCTCGCCCAGGTACTGGGAGTTCCGGGGCGCCAGGGCCAGGGCGGCTTCGAGTGCGCTGCGTGCTTCGGCCGGGCGTTTGAGTTCAATCAAGGCATAGGCCTTGAGGTACCAGGCATCCGACCAGACCTGCGGCACGATGATCGCGCCCTGCTTGGGTTCTTCCTTGGCGTTGGCCGCCTGCAGCAGGTACAGCAGGCTTTCCACCTGCGAACGGCCGGTGTAGGGCTTGGCTTTCTGGTGCTTGTAGCGCAGCTCATAGGCGGCGATGATTTTGTCGAAGTGGTCGGTAATTGCTCGGTCGGGCTGGCGGAGCTGCAGCAGATTGGCGCCGGCCATCAGCTGCTGCTCCAGCGCGGCATCTTCAGGGTTGGCCGCGGCCTGCGGGGGCGCGCCTGCTGTGGCGGGCTGGCTGAAGGCGGGAGAAGCGGCAAAGAAGGAAAAAGCCAGCGCCGTTGCCGCCAGCCAGGCCGTTGGCTGTTTGAGAGTTTTGGGCATTGTGGATATCCAGGTTAACGGGCACAAAAAACTACCAATCGATGAAGCACGGCGCTTACTTTAAGTGCACCAAGCTGGGACTGGGTCTTGTCCCTGGCTTGCGCGCCCCGCCTCACCACCTCACCACCTTACTCAGCGCGAAAACTCCAGCGAGAAGGGGTGTACATCGAAGAGATAGAAGCTGGGAGAGCGCCATTCTTCAGGACCGGACTTGAAAGTCTTCCAGGGGGTATAGGCCACAACATAGAGCTTACGTCCGGCAATCGTAGACAGCGGATTCTTTCCTTGGGCGTAATTGAACTCCGCGTAATTGCGATTCGCACCGGTGACAGGGTCTACAAAGGGCCAGACGGATTGATACGGTTTTGCCGCCGTAGGGCAGCCCTTCAAATCCCGGCAGGCCTTGTCGTACTCGGCTCGCGCCCACACGGTCGCATCTGTCCCCATCGTTATTTCTTCATCGATATCGGAGCGCGGGTTGTGGGCTCCCCCCAGGTCAAGAAGACTGGAACTTGGCGCGCCTGCCATGTAGTAGCCCGCACCTGAAAACACCTTCGATGTTTTTGTCAGGTAGGTGATTTGAGTTTTCAAGRCCAGGTTGATTCCCGGACGGCATTCAGCGGGCGTCAGCTCAACCCGAAAGGGAGCGGGAAGCAGCTTGAAAACCGGCACAGCCTCCTTCGACGAAACGATTTCGACGTTGTCCTGAAATACCCGCAAGGTGCACTGCGGCTCGGCAGCTGCCATTGCGTGCAGGAAACCCAAGCCTAAGCCAAGGAAAATTTTGTACATCGCTCCCCCCCCCCAGTTGAATAGCGCAGACGCAGCGCTCTGTCTTTTTATAAGGCCTTGCCCAGCCGTCCCACACCCTCTTCAATCTTCGCCACATCGGCCGTGGCGAAGCTCAGGCGCAAGGTGGCGAGGTCGGGGTTGGCGGCATAGAACGGCGCGCCGGGCACAAAGGCCACGAGCTGCTCGATGGCCTTCTTCGCGAACTCACCGGCGTCCTGGCTTTTGCCGTTGGCGCCGGTGAGGCGGGCCCAGAAGAACAGGCCGCCTTGCGGCTGGGTGAATTCAATCGCGTCGCCGAGTTCGCGCTTCAGGGCATTGCCCATGGCGGTGGCGCGTTCGCCGTAGACCTTGCGCACGCGCTTGAGGGTTTCGGGCATGCGGCCGGCCTTGAGGTACTGGGCGGCGGTGGCCTGGGCGAAAGTGCTGGTGTGGGCGTCGCTGAACTGTTTGCACATGGTGGCCTTGGCCAGCAGTTCGGCGGGAGCAACCATCCAGCCCACGCGCAGGCCGGGGCTGAGCACCTTGCTGAGGGAGCCGCAGTGGGCGAGCAGTTCGCGGCTGCCGGGCACGCTGGGGCTGAGGGCCAGCAGCGAGGGCGGCGGCGCTTCGCCGAAAAACAGGTCGCCGTAGGGGTCGTCCTCGACGATGAGGGTCTGGTGCTTGACGGCCATCTCCAGCACCTTCTTGCGGCGCTCCAGGCTCAGCAGTGCGCCGCTGGGGTTGCCGAAGGTGGGGATCAGGTAGACGAACTTGGGTTTGTGCTGGGCGATCAGTTGTTCGAGTTCGTCGGTCTTGACGCCGTGGGCGTCTATCGGCGCGCTGATGAGTTCGGCGCCGTAGAGGCGGAAGCACTGGATGGTGGCCAGGAAGGTGGGGCCTTCGACGATGACCTTGTCGCCGGGGGAGATCATGGTCTTGCCGAGCAGGTCGAGCGCCTGCTGGCTGCCGGTGGTGACGATGAGATTCTCGGGGGCGACGTCCTTGGCGCCCTTGGTGGCCATGAAGGCGCTGAGCTGTTCGCGCAGCGGGCCGTAGCCTTCGGTGGCGCCGTATTGCAGGGCGCCGCCGGGTTCTTCATTGAGGGCCTTGTTGCTGGCTTCCTGGATGCCGGCCACGTCGAACATGGCGGGGTCGGGGAAGCCGCCGGCAAAGCTGACGATGCCGGGCTTACCCAGCAGTTTGAACAATTCGCGGATGGCGGAGGTTTCAACGTTGTTGAGGCGGTCGGCAAAGTGCAGGGGCATGTTCGGTTTCTCGCTTTCTGGGCTGCATTGTCGCCAATTTGGGCGGGGGTTGCGCGCTACTTGGCGGCCTGGAGGCGCCTGGAGGACGTCTTTTGGGGTGGTTGACAGAGTACCGGTCTAGAGTAATACTCCAGTCATGAGCGACACCGCCCCATCCTCCGCCCCATCCTCCGCCTCACCTTCCGCCCCTGCCCCGACCCGTGACCGCCTGCTGGAGGCCGCCACCAAAGTGTTCCTGGCCCAGGGCTTCACGGCCGCCTCGATGGACATGGTGCGCCAGGAGGCGGGGGTGAGCAACGGCAGCCTGTACCACCACTTCCCGACCAAGGCGCTGCTGGCCGATGCGCTGTATGCGCACACGCTGCGCGACTTCCACGCGGCGCTGACGGCGCCGATTGCCGGCAAGGCCTCGGCGCAGGCCGGGGTCAAGGGCCTGCTGCGCGCCTATATCCAGTGGGTGGTGCAACACCCGGAGCAGGCGCGGCTGCTGCACGCGCTGCGGCGCGGCGGCGGTATGACGGACGGCGCCGAGATCAACGCGGCCAATGAACAGGTGTTTGGCGCGCTGAAGGCCTGGATGGAGCAGCGCATGGAGGCCGGCGAGATGCGGGCCATGCCTTTTCACCTGTGGATGGCGCTGGTGTTTTCGCCGGCAATGTCGCTCACGCAGCGCTGGGCCAGCCAGCCGGCGCCGGCGGTCGCACCCAAGGTGCGGGCCGCGCTGGAGCACGCCGCCTGGATGGCCGTGGCGCCCTGAACCCCTTCACCTTCCCCACCTTCAACCAAGGAGTCCCTGTATGAAAGTTGTCAACGTTCATCAACGCCTTTTGCATGCCAGCCCGGAACGGGTAGGCGCACTGCTTGATTCACTGGGCTCGCCGGCCGATGCGCTGTGGCCGGGGCGGGCCTGGCCACGCATGAAGTTCGACAGGCCGCTGGCTGTGGGCGCGGTCGGCGGCCATGGGCCGATTCGTTATACGGTGGAGGCGTATGTGCCGGGCCAGTCGGTGCGCTTTCGCCTGACGGCGCCCGCGGGATTCGAGGGCTGGCACGGCTTTGAAGTGCTGGACGCCACGCCCGCGCATTGCGTGCTGGAGCACCGCATCGAGATGCAGGCCCGCGGCCCCGCCCTGCTCTACTGGCCGCTGGTGATAGCGCCGCTGCACGACGTCTGCGTGGAAGACGTGCTGTCGCAGGCGCAGCTCTCGCTGGGCCTGGAGCCCCGGCCCGTGCCCTGGACGGCGCGCGTGCGCCTGCTGCGCCGGCTGGCCTCGGGCGGCAGGCGGCCGGCGCCGCCGTTCGCGCGGGGGCAGCATGCCCGCTGACTGGCAGGCCAAGGCGAGACTAAACTCCTTAAAAGGAGTTATTTTACTTAACTACATTAAAGGAGTATTATCGATTAACTACTTTTGAGGTGTATTGTGAGCAATGTGACTTATCCGGTAGACACGCCCCAGCAGCTGCGCACCATGTTGCGAACCCTGCGCCAGGCACGCAAATTGACCCAGACCCAGCTGGGTGAAATGCTGGGCGTCAGCCAGAAGCGCATCGCGCGCATAGAGGCCGCGCCTGAAGTCACGGCTTACGACCAGATTGCGCGCATCGTTTCGGCCATGGGCTGCAGCCTTGTGATTGAAGAGGCTCCCCGGCATCGCGTGGCGGAAGACGAGCCGCCCCCCTATGCGCCGAAATGGTAGGCGGGCAAATACCATGGTGACCTTCCGCCGCCCCCGCAGCAGCCCAGGTTCCGGCACGCTGACGGTGTGGGCCAATGGAGAGCCCCTCGGCAACTGGTCCGTTGCCGACGGTGAGCATCGCTTCCAGTACGACGAAAAGTGGCTGCAGTCCCCCTCTTTACGCCAGTTGTCGCTTTCATTGCCTTTCATGCCCGGCAACCTGCCGCATCGCGGCGAGGTGGTGCATAACTTCTTTGACAACCTGCTGCCCGACAGCGATGCCATACGCCGGCGGCTGC
Organism: Polaromonas sp. P1_G2; assembly: GCF_056405515.1. NCBI lineage: Bacteria > Pseudomonadati > Pseudomonadota > Betaproteobacteria > Burkholderiales > Comamonadaceae > Polaromonas > Polaromonas sp. P1_G2. The sequence continues at coordinate 2,666 of NZ_JBFUBY010000195.1, read as the reverse complement.
GTGACAAGTTCGCCACGGGCGGTACGGCCGCATTTGAATTGCTGGCCGCCGTGGGACGCGACTGTGTGGGCGCGGTGCAACTGCTGCCGCCGGGGATGGAGCCCGAGGGCTTTGACCGCATTGAGGCACGGCCGCTGGACGAAGCCGGCGTGGAGCAAGCCATCGATAACGCGGTCACGGCCGGGCGGGTGCTGGGCCAGCAGCAGGAAGACGACTTTCGTATCTCGATTGCCGGTGCGCAGGAGAAGACCGCCCTGCTCCGCCACAATGGCCAATGGTGCCGGCCGCTAGGCGCTACCCCCACGACGCACATCATCAAGCTGCCGCTGGGCCTGGTGGGCAATGTGCGGGCCGACATGCACACCTCTGTCGAAAATGAATGGCTGTGCGCGCGGATTCTGGATTTGCTGGGCCTGCCGGTAGCGGCATGCGACATTGCGACTTTCGGCCAGCGCAAGGTGCTGGTGGTAGAACGGTTTGACCGCGCCCCTGAAATCCCGCCAGGGCGGCCGCCCTGGCTGGCGCGGTTGCCGCAGGAAGACTTTTGCCAGGCGCTTGGCGTGGCCGGCGCCATGAAGTATGAATCGGACGGAGGGCCGGGCATATGGGCCATCTTGCGCCAGCTAGACAGGAGCAGCCAGGCCGCTGTTGACAAGCTGGTGTTCGTCAAGACCTTGCTCGCCTTCTGGATCATGGCCGCGACGGACGGCCACGCCAAGAATTTCTCTATCTTCCTGGAACGAGGCGGCGGCTTTCGCATGACGCCGCTGTATGACGTGCTGTCGGCGTGGCCCATCATCGGCAATGGGCCCAACCAGGTCAGCCCGCGCCGCGCCAAACTGGCCATGGCCTTGCGCAACAAGAATACGCACTACCATTTGCACGAAATCCGCACGCGCCACTGGGAAGCGCTGGCGCGGCAAAGCGGCGTGCCCGGCGCCTTCGCCCAGATGGTGGCGCTGGTGCTGCAAGTGCCGTACGCGCTGGAGCGCATGGCCGAACAACTGCCGCCGGACTTTCCCGAGCCGGTGTTTGCCGCCATTCGCCGCGGCATGCTGGCGCAGGCTGAACAGTTTGTGGCCGAACTGCCATGACAGAGCCCGGCCTTGACCCCGCAGCCCGCCGCGCCTACATCGCCCGCATCAACCGCGTGGTGGACCACATCAGCGCCAACCTGGCCGGCACGCTGGACTTGCAAGCCCTGGCCGACGTGGCTTACTTCTCGCCCTGGCACTTTCACCGCGTGTTTCAGGCGGTGACGGGCGAAACCCTGGCCGACTGCGTACGCCGGCTGCGGCTGGAGGCCGCGGCCCAGCGCCTGATTTTTACGCCGCAGACCGCGCTGCAAATCGCGCTCGACACCGGCTTTGCGTCGGCCGAGGTTTTCAGCCGTGCCTTTCGCGCCCATTTCGGCATGACACCCACGGCCTGGCGGCGCGGGGGCTGGCGCGAGTGGGCGACGCGCCGGCAGATTGAACTTAGCAAGATTCATCAAGGCAATCACAAGCCGAATCAAGACTCCATCATGGCGTTGTTTAAAGATAGAACCCTCTGGCCCACCGGGCCGGTACCTTCATCCGAAAGAACCCTTGCCATGCACATTGAACTCAAAACCCTTCCCCCCATGCGCCTGGCCTATATGCGCAACACCGGGCCGTACGGCGACCAAGTGGCGCAGCTGTGGCAGCGCTTTGTCGCCTGGTGCGGCCAGCACGGCTACATGAACCCGCGCCCCAAGATGTACGGCATCAGCCAGGACAACCCCGAGATCACGCCAGCCGACAAGTGCCGCTACGACGCCTGCATTGAGGTGGACGAAACTTTCAAACCGCAGGGCGAAATATGCGTGCAAAACTTTGGCGGCGGGCGCTATGCCTGCGGCCGCTTCACCGGCAAGCCGGGCAACGAGGTGCACGAAGCCTGGACGCACATGTTCGCCGAGTGGCTGCCGCAAAGCGGCTACCAGCCGGACAACAAACCGGCGCTGGAACTGTACGAAGAAGACTTTGTGATGGACCCGAAAACAGGAAACTTCAGCTGCTGGCTGTGCGTGCCGGTCAAGGCGCTATAGGACCTGCGCCGCGGAGCGCGGCACCCATAGCGGTGATGGCCATGCCCGGCTTCAATCGAGGCGAATGCCGGCGCGTGCCACCGTTGCGCGGTAGCGCGTGATCTCGGAATCCATCACATCACGCAGCGCCTGCGGGCCCAGGAAGGCCGGCTCCAGGGACTGCTGCTGCAGCTTCTTTCCCACCGCGGGCTCGGCGATGATGGCCGTCAGCGCGTGCAACAACTGGTCACGCACRGCAGGTGAAATGCCAGCCGGCGCGGCGACCGCATACCAGCCGTCCAGCAGCGCCGGCGATAGCTGCAGCTCGCCGTAAGCGGGCACGCCGGGAATCTGGGCGGAGCGCTTTTCGCTGATGACCGCGAGGGCGCGCAACTTGCCGGACTGCACCAGGGGATTCACGGCCGCCAGGGTGTCTATGCCCATGCTGACGTCCGCGCGCACCACGCCGATGTCGGCCTCGGCGCTGCCTTTATAGGGAATGGCGGAAAACTTCACGCCCGAGGCGTTGGCCAGCATCTCGCCGGCCAGGTGCGGCGCCGAGCCGGCGCCGAAGGTGGCATAGGTCACGGCGCCCGGCTCGGCCTTGGCTTTGGCC
>NZ_JBFUBY010000194.1:0-7942 GCF_056405515.1 Polaromonas sp. P1_G2 | reverse complement strand
GAAATACCTCGGCCACAGCGCGCAGCAAGTTGGATTTTCCGCTGCCATTCACCCCCACCACAAAGCGAATGGCGCATTCACGGGCCAGCGGCGAACCGCTGGCAAAACACACCTTGATGTCGGAGATCGGTGGGTAGTTCTTCAGGTGCAAGTAGCGCAGACGCATTACTCGAGCTCCTCATCTGTACTGCGCGCCAAAGCCGTCCGTAAGGTCTTCACGTCTGCCATGCGCGCGAATTCTTCCGGTCGCAGGGGACGAAAGGCCTTTAGGTAGTCGTGCTCCCCGCTATCCGGGTCTTGCTTAGGCAGGGTGAWTTTGGCGATCAGCCCCAGCGCCGCCAATTGGCTGAGGGAACGGCGGATGCGATTGCCGTGGGACTGGCCGAAGGCTTGCAAACGCTCGGTCAAGGCCGCGTCGTCGCAAAAGCGGGYAAATATGTCTGGGTCTTCCACCAACAAGGGCAGGCCACTTTGTTGGCAATATTCGGTGAAGGCCGCCAGTACCTGACGCTGGAACTCACTGAGCTCACCCAGTAACCAGTGGCGCGCGGGGCGTGCGGTTAGGTCAGCTTGTGCCGCAAAACTGATTTTGGCTGTTCCGGCCAATGCGACCTTAGTTCCGCGCTCGCGAAGCAGGGTGTCCCGCCTGTGCGCCGCCTCTGCGACTTCGGACGAGTGCAGCTCGCGCCAAGCGGCTGTTGCATCGCCTGTGAGTGCCTCTATCTGCAACACTTCCTGCATCGTAGAAAACTGCTCCCTAGCCACCCGCGACTGCTTAAACAAGTCCAGCAGGCCTGTTAGGCGCCTAGAAAACTCTTGCTGCAACGTGGCAGGTGGCTTTGGAAGTTGTATGCCGCGAACGATGTCCAGGTTAAGGTTCTCTTGCTGCCCTCCACGCCCCAGCGCTCGCACAGCTTCGTAAGAAAGTTGCAGCCAGATCCAAAGGTAGTCCGGAATCAGTTCATCACTTGGCAACAATGCTGCACAAGCCTGATTGCACGCAGCATCGATCAACAACTTTCCTGTGCGTCCTCGCGTCTGCCCTTGCCCATACATGGCCAACATAATCGTTTGTTTGGGATAAAGCTTGGCATTGCTACGCTGAATGCCGAGCTCTGATACTCGTTCTTCAGTTGTGACGATCAAGCCATCCTTAAGATCAGTAGACTTCACCCAGGCATGGGCAGTCCCATAGCTGTCGGCTTGCTCGCGCGGTGGAGTTCCACCCGTCGCGACGGTGACAAATTTCCCAAGCTTTACGACAGGCCACCGCGCATTGAATTTAGGGTTTGGATCACCAAACATTTCAACGAACAACTGACGCTTGGCTCTGACGAGAAGCTCATCAAAGTCATGTCGAAGTTTCGCCACCTCCTCCGTCTGCCGCAGCAGATCGACAATCCGCTGCTGTTCGGGAAGTGTAGGGAGTGGAATCTTGAACGAGGCGAGTACATCACTTTCGATACCCGCCTGACTTACCCAGCGCTTCGCGCGAGTTTTAGCATATCCCATCGACCACAACAGGTGCAGATAGCAAGCGAGATACTCGGGCAAGGCCAAATCTCGGCATACCCGTAAACGCGTCATGTGGTTAGAAAAAACGAATTCGCCTTCTTTGTCAAAGACTGCGGTTTTTCCTACCCACTCTTCGCTGTTGGTGTTGTTGAAAATCACATCACCGATCGCCAGCGAATAGCGTGCCGTCTCTCTTTCACTGGCTGTGATGTGTTTGATGCCTTCCAAACTGATCTTGCCATCCGGTGTGACGTTGTGCGTACGGATCTGTGGCGTTGTGCCTTCATCTTCATCGCCAGGCTTTTGAGCGAAGCCGGGTTGGATATCCTCAACCACGGCGCGCACCGTGGTCTGTATCCAGGTTTCAGGCAAACTCATGCCCGCCCCTCCACCATCGCCAGCAGCTGGTCCAAGCCTTTGATGATGTCGTGCTCGGTGGTCTTCAGTGCGCCGATCAGCTCAGCCACGCTTTTTTCGCTCTTAAGTTGGGTAAAGTCAAAAGGTTTGTACTGCCCAGCGGACAGGTTCCAGTCGCGGGCCTCGATGCAGTCGGGGTCGAGCAGGCCTTCCTTGAGCGTGCCTTTGTCATCGTAGAGGCCGTCGGCCAATATAGCTTGCACATACGGCGGACGCACCAAGCCGTCGGCATCGTGCGAGCCGATGAGCTGGCCATCTTTACTTTGCCATTCGTCATTGCGCGCCCAGTCGCGCACAGCCACCACCCAGTGCTTGGCAGCCTTGAGGTCAGTGGCCTGGTCGACGGCCAAGCTGCGCAGGGTGACATCGAAGCCATCGACCTTGGCAACTTCGCGGGCAATGACTTCCAGCGCTGCGTTGAGGTCGGCAACCGGCTCATGAGGGCTAAACAGCACCGTGGGCGCTTGTGTGGCAGCGTGCTTGTGATAGGTAAGGCCCGCGTTGAGTGCGTCCTTAACCATGTCCTTCCATAGCTGGAGTGCCGGGCCGTCCTCTGATTCAAAAAAGCGCTGCACATCGCGCGCGGCGCGGTTGAATTCCTGTTGCGGCACCTTGACGGCCTTTTGCCATTCGGCCAATGCTTTGTCGCCGTCCATTTGTTTGACAGCGGTGCCAGCATCTTTCCACTTTTCCCACACAGGCTTGGTCGCTGGTGCAAAGAACGCAATTACTTGGTCATACAGCATTCGACTTGCGCTGTTTCGCACTTGGATTTCGGCTTCTTTGGGATTCCTCGGAATGTCAGGAAACAGCTCGTGAATACCCCAAACCTGACCGTCCCACATGCTGGTGTCAGGCAGCGAGGCAAAGGCTTCACCTGCAGGAGTGAGTTTGTCGGCGGTATCGCGCAGAAGAGCCTGGCGCCAACGCTCGAGGTGAAAGCTGGGTTGCAACAAGGTTTTCTCATTGCGCTTAGCGCCTGAGCGCCCATGGGATATCCACGTCTTGAACTTTTCGAGCGCGTCCCAAAGGTCGTTTTGCTGACCGGGGCGGGCGTTGCGCTTGGCGTCCTTCGAATAGCCATCTTCTTCTACCTCATAGAACCATACGTGTTCACTGAGTGGTACCGCGTTGCTGGGCAAGGTCTGTTTACTATCGCGGCGCGTGACTTTGCGAAAGATCACGATGGAGGTTTTGACACCGGTATAGGGCTGAAACACACCACCAGGAAGGGAAATGATGCCCTCAACCACATGCTCTACAAGCAACTCTCGACGTAGCCGCACATGAGCATCGGTGTTACCGAACAACACACCCTCGGGAATGATCACCGCGCAGCGCCCACCAGTATCCAGCAAGTCGAGCATCAACCATAGAAAAAGCAGCTCGCTCTTATTGGTGATCGATTCGTCTTTCTTCTTGCCGCCGCCGCCGACGCGCGGGAACAATACAGAGTCAGGCTCCAGGTCGCCGCTATCAACCGTTCCGGTAAAGGGTGGATTGGCGAGGACGTATTGATAGGTTCCCGGCTCTAGCAGTTCCTTAAGCTTGGCCTTGCCCTCGCGTCTACTGAGCGAATCGCCCTGCAACAAATGCGGATCGGTCACGTCGTGCAGCACAAGGTTCATCCAGCCGATGCGCGCCATGGTGCGGTCGTTATCTAGGCCAATGAAGTTGGCACCGTTGTGGATAGCCGCGTATTGCTCGGGTGTGGCGGCAGCGCCATCGGTGCGGTGCGGGGTCCCGTCCCATTCCAGCACGAGGTTTTCTTGCGCCGAGTATTTGCGCATCAGATGTTGCTGGGTGCTGAACAAGAAACCACCCGTTCCGGCAGCCGGGTCTATAACGCGCTRACCGGGCTCGGGGTTGAGTAACTCAACCATAAAGCGGATCAAATGACGCGGGGTGCGAAACTGGCCGTTCTTGCCGGCAGTGGCCACTTCGCTCAGCAGATACTCAAAGGTGTCGCCCATGATGTCTTGGGCAGCAGAACCTTCACCGGCGCGGACAAATAGTTGATCAATGGCATCAATGGCGTCGCTCAGCACCTTGCCCTTGTTGGGATCGAGCTGAAAGTAGGCATCGGCCATGCGGTTATGCAGGCTATTAAGTTCGTCGCTACCGGTTGAATCCGCCCCACTAAGCCGGCTTTCGATTGAGCGCAGCCAAGGGAAGACGTTGTCGATCAGGTTTTTAACATCCGTCTTTTCTTCGCGGATGTAGCTCCACTTGCATCTATCCGGCTTCCACTCAGGTGGGTCACTTTCTCGCTTTTCGTAAATAGACACGTAGGGCTTACCCGCCTTTTGAGCTGAAGTAGCGCGGTTGACGTCAATAGTTTGCAAACGCCGCAAGAAAATTAGATATGTGATTTGCTCTACTGCGACGAGCGGGTTCGTAATACCTGCGGCCCAGAAGCGGCTCCAGAGTTCGTCGACTTTTTTCTTAATATGAGGGGCAAGCATTCAGTGGTGTCCTTGATGGTTCAGGCAGCCTCATCCAACAGCTGGCTGGAGAGGTTGATGAGTTCGTCGATGTCCTGCGGCGGAAAAAGTGTTTCCACTCGGCCCACGCGCGATAGCGGCGGCTCGCTAAGCGCAGCGCGGGTAATGCGCCCGTGGCGTAGCACAGCAGCTTTTACAGCCCGCAGGAAGTTGAGTTGGTTGGCACGTAAGTATCCATGAGCGGCAATGAATGCATCAAACGCGGTATTGATGCGCTGCTCGCGGTTGGGCAGATTCGTCCCCTCGCACAGTATGTGACGCAGGACATCGGTCAACGACGCGGCAGGGGCCTCAAAAGCTTTGCGCAAGGTGTCTTCGGTGACGAAGAGATCCGTCTGGTTCAGCGTGTCGCTGATTCGCTCCAGTTCGTCATCGCCCAACTGCTCGCCTTGCTTGAGTTTGGCGAGCTCTGGAAGTTGGTCGGCTAGCCGTCGCACCAGTGCCTCAACCTGCTCGCGATAGCTTTCTGCAAATGCGCCTTCGCCAGTAGGCCCGTAAATGATCCAACTACGCTGGGTGATGCTGTCTGGCAGATTGATTTCGACCGTGTGGCTAGGCGTTGTGGTGCGGAAGCGCATTAGCGGGGCGAATACGGCCTGAAGTGTGGTCAAACGGTCGCCATCCAGGTGTTGCCAGAAGCCAACTGACTGCACCCATGCGCGTTTTTCAGCCACTCGTTGCACCTCAGGGATGTTCTCGGCTAGGCTGCCTACAGCCTCTTGGACGCGTTCGCGCACCTTGGTTTGTTCGGAGGCATCACCCTTGAGCCAGGCAACGGTGAGGCGTTCGCACCAGATGCGAAATTGAAGCTCATCCAGACCAGCAAATGGGGCAAGTCGCATCAAAGGTGCGATGGTCTTGGACAGGTGCTCCATCGCGCTTTGGCTCGGGATCGGCCATTGCGCTACCAATGCATCGAGATCATCCCAATGCGGACGCACATTGATGCTGTGGCGAGGCAACGCTTGAAGCATAGCCAGTAAATCGGCAATAGCTGTTTGTGTTTCTAGCTGTTGGGCATGCAGCAGCTGCCATTTTTCCAGTCGTAGGCGAAAAAGGCGCACCGGTAGCGGTTCGCTGGGGTGATCTACCTCGCCATCGGGTTTGAGTTTGAAATATGCGAAGTTCTTCCAATGGTCGATGATCAGGAAGTCTTTCTTGATCTCGCCTGTGGTCTTATCAGTATGTAGCCGAGTGCCGCGCCCGATCATCTGCCAGAACTTGACTTTGCTGAAAACGGGCTTTGCGAAAACTAGGTTCTGTATAGCAGGAACGTCCACACCCGTATCTAGCATGTCTACCGAGATGGCCACACGCGGCATGGTGCGGTATTTGAAATCGTCCAACGTCGCGTCGGCGCGCTCCATGTGGCTATCGATGATTTCCGCCATGCCTTGGCGTTGCAATTCCGGATACAGGCGGTTAAAACCTTCGTAAAGCCGTTTGGCGTGGGCATGGCTGACCGCAAAAATGATGGACTTGTGCGGCAAGCCGCGCACGTCTTTGCGGCTTTTGTCCATGAACTCCCGCACCATGGCATCGTTAGTGCCCAAGTTGACGATGCCTTTCTCGATATCACTGCCCTCAAAATTCAGCTCCTCTAGCTCTACACCCTGATCGCGGGCCATCTGTTTCAGCGGCTCTGGCAATGCGTCACCCTGAATACCCTGAAGCTGAAAATTGGTTTGCGCGTCGAGTACTCGATAGTTCACCAAGTTCCGGTCAGCAATCGCCTGCTCATAGCTGTAGTAGTAGCTGGGTGCTCCGTCACCACATTCAAACAACTTAAACGTGTTGTGGTCGATGTAGTCAGTCGGAGTCGCGGTCAAACCGAGTTGGATAGCGTCGAAGTGGTCGAAGATAGCTTTGTAGCGCTGGTAGATGGAACGGTGACTTTCGTCGGCAACGATCAGATCGTAGTAACCCACCGACAAGCGCGAATACACCTGCATCATGCTGGGGTAGGTCGAGAACTGGATGCGCGCACCTGAGGTTTCGCCGGACTCGATTCGAGCCAAGCTTTCGCTGGGAAGATGTGACTTGAATTCCGACATTGCCTGGCGCACTAGCTCGCGGCGATCAGCCAGGAATAGCACCCGTTGCACGCGCTTTGAACGCAACAATGTATCTACAAGAGCAATGGTCGTTCGAGTCTTGCCGGTGCCCGTCGCCATTACTAGCAAGAAATTGCGCTTGGCTGCATCCACTCCCTCCGTAACCCGGCGGATAGCTTCGTTTTGGTAGTCGCGGCCGGCGATGTCGGGGTTGATGGAAACGCCGCTCAACGGTTCGGCAAACTGGCGTTGATGTCGCAGTCGTTCCAGATCGTCCCGAGTGAAAAAACCGGAGACTTTTCGTGGCGCGTACCGTTCGCGATCCCAGAATTGAATCTCTTTGCCGTTGGTGAGAAATACGAATGGATCAGTGCCAAATTTGGCTTTGATCGCATCGGCATAGTCCGCAGCTTGACGTTTTCCGGCGATTTCATCTCGGGATGATCGCTTGGCCTCGACTACCGCAATCGGCTTCCCGTCTGAACCGAGAAGTACGTAGTCAGCGAACTGCTCACTACCATAAGCACTATCTGGCTCAGAGGCACTAAGTAAAACCTCTTCAAGCAACGTGCGACGATTCCGAGACCAGCCTGCCTGCGCGAGCTGCTGATCAATCAGATTTGATCGAGTTTCAGCCTCAGTTTTGTCGCGGTAAACCATTGGAGCTGTATTAATACGATTTAGACGGAATCAGGCAAACAACCCTTGATGCTCCCGGCAATACTGCAACCCGCCAAAGCGCTTGGCGTTGTTCCAGCAGAACTTGCCTTCGGGGAAGCTGATCTTCTCACGGCAGTGGGCGCAGATCAGCTTTTTGKCSAATGAGGCGTCGGGCTGTGTGGGCGCCGGGGTGGCGGGCGCTGCTACAAACACTGGCGCCGCGGATTGAGGCTCCATCACGGCGTTAGCCAACTCGGGCTTGGGCTGCATAAAGTCCGGCAGCTCCAGCAGGTCTGGCGGTCGATGCTGGCGCTTGAGCTTCTCGCCCCATTCCTTGATGGTGTCTGGGCTTCGGATGTTGAGCATAGCCTTGAGCACAGCACCTGTACCGATGCGGTCCACCAGCTTTTCATGCCAGGCGCGGAACTGGTCTGCCTTGATGAGAAAGCTGGTGTCAAAGGCCTTGGCGTCTGGCCGCTGAATGATGGCTTGCGGGTGCATCAGCACCACGTTATGGAACTCGGGCAGCTTGTCGGTACGAGTGCTGATTTCAAGCCGTTCCAGCAGCTTGCCCAGGATGCGTGCGTGGCGGCGGCTTTGCTCGTAAGGGGAGGGAATGCCGTAGCGCTCCCTGCCGTATCGCACGGTAAATTCGCCATGGGTGTTGACTTCCAGGTCGCCTGAGTAGTTTTTGGTTTCAATCAGCACCATGTAGCCGGTGCGATTGATGACCAAATGATCAATTTGGGCCACCTCACCATCGATCTTGAACCGCAAGTCGTGCAACAGCAC
>NZ_JBFUBY010000193.1:0-7957 GCF_056405515.1 Polaromonas sp. P1_G2 | reverse complement strand
GGCGCTGTACCGGCGCGCGGGTTTTGCATCCGTCTGGAGTTACGACTACTGGCGTCAAGCCTGAACAGGCTCAACCTGCCAGGCCAGCTTCAGGCCGCTTCGGCGGGCTCGGCGATGCCGCCCACGACGTGGCTGAAGCCGCCATCGACATAGGTGATCTCTGCGCTCACGCCGCCGGCCAGGTCGCTCAGCAGGAAAGCCGCCACGTTGCCCACGTCCTCAATCGTCACGTTGCGGCGGATAGGCGAAGCCTCGGCGACCACGCTCAAAATCTTGCCGAAGCCCTTGATGCCGCTGGCGGCCAAAGTCTTGATGGGGCCGGCGCTGATGCCGTTGACGCGCATGCCCTTAGGGCCCAGTGACTCGGCCAGGTAACGGACCGAGGTTTCCAGGCTGGCCTTGGCCAGGCCCATGGTGTTGTAGTTGGGAACGGTGCGCACCGCGCCCAGGTAGGTCAGCGTGAGCAGGGCAGATTTTTTGTTCAGGTAAGGCAGGGCGGCCTTGGCCATGGCCGGAAAGCTGTAGGCGCTGATGTCGTGGGCGATCTTGAAGCCCTCGCGCGACAGGCCGTCCAGGAAATCGCCGGCGATCGCCTCGCGCGGCGCATAACCGATGCTGTGCACAAAACCGTCAAAGGTCGGCCAGGTCTGGGACAGGTCGGCGAACAGCTTGGCGATCTGGGCGTCGTCGCCCACGTCGCAGTCAAAAATCAGTTTCGAGTCGAAATCGGCGGCGAATTCCGTGATGCGGTCCTTGAAGCGCTCGCCCACGTAGCTGAAGGCCAGTTCGGCGCCCTGCGCGTGGCAGGCCTTGGCGATGCCGTAGGCGATGGAGCGGTTGGACAGCACGCCCGTGATCAACAGTTTTTTGCCAGTGAGGAATCCGGTGTGTGTCGCCATGCAGGTGCTCCAGTAAATGTGCTGAGGGTGGGCCGGCAAGGGGCGCGAGATATGCGCGCCGGAAATTTGCCGACCCAAGTAGTGCAGAATTGTCGCATGCGAAGTTTGCTGCTCTGGGTCCTGCTGGGAGTTTCATTGCCATCGTGGGCAGCGCACGGCTACGCCCTCTGGGGTGACCTTAAATACCCCGCCGGCTTTGCCCATTTCGATTACGTCAATCCGGCCGCACCCAAAGACGGGGAACTGCGCCTGGTCAGCAACCTGCGCTATTCGACTTTCGACAAATACAACCCCTTCACGATCAAGGGCTCGGCGCCGGCCTACCTGGCGACGCTGATGTTCGATTCGCTCCTGGCCGGCTCCATGGACGAAACCGCCGCAGGCTATGGCCTGCTGGCCGAGGATGTGGAGCTAGCGCCCGACCGGCTGAGCGTGGTGTTCCGTCTGCGTCCGCAAGCGAAATTCCATAACGGGGCGCCGGTGGAGGCCGCAGACGTCAAGCACAGCTACGATACGCTGATAGGTCCTTACACGTCGCCCGGTTACAAGACCGCGCTGGAGGACGTGGCGGGTTGCGACGTGATCGACGCGCGCACGGTGCGTTACCGGTTCAAGAAGCCTTACCGCGAACTGCCCCTGACGGTGGGCGGCCTGCCGGTGTTCAGCCGCGCATGGGGCATGGTGAACGGCAAGCCCAAGCGCTTCGACGACGTTGTGATGGACGTGCCCATCGGCAGCGGGCCTTACAAAATAGGCCCGGTGCGTTTCGGCAAGGACATCACCTATGTTCGCGATCCCAATTACTGGGCCCGCGATTTGAACGTGCGGCGCGGCGGCTACAACTTCGATCGCATCACCGTGAAGATCTACAAGGACAGCACAGCGCGGTTGGAGGCCCTGAAGGCGGCTGAGTTCGACATGATGAGCTTTTACTCGGCCGGCGACTGGGCACGCCGTGTAACGGGCAAGCGCTTCGATTCGGGCGAACTGGTCAAGCAGGAATTCCAGCACCGCCAGCCGTCCGGGTTCCAGAGCTATGTGCTCAACAGCCGCAAGCCCATGCTCTCCGACCCACGTGTGCGCGAAGCCCTGGACCTGGCTCTGGACTACGAGTGGATGAACCGGCAGTTGTTCTACAACGGCTATCCGCGCGTGAAAGACCTGTTCGGCAACACGGACTGCGCCGCCACCGGCCAGCCATCACCGGACGAGCTGGCCCTGCTGGAGCCCTTGCGCGCCAAAGTGCCTGCCGCGGTCTTCGGGCTCATGTACCAGCCGCCCGAAACGACCGGCGAAGGTCAATCGCTGCGCAACAACCTGCGTAAGGCGCAGGCCCTGCTCAAGGATGCCGGCTGGATCTACCGCGATGGCGCGCTGCGCAATGCCAAGGGCGAGGCCATGGTGCTCGACTACCTGGACAGCCGTGACACGGGCATGCGCACGGTTGCGCCCTGGATGCGCAACCTGGAAAAGCTGGGCATCACGCTGCGCTTCTCGCCGGTTGACTTCGCGCTCTACCAGCAGCGGCTGGATAAATTCGAGTTCGACATTACGACCATTAACTTCCCAGGCACGCACGATCCGGGCCAGCAGCTGAGCGACATCTTCGGCAGCAAGGCGGCCGACACCGAAAGTTCGGGCAATTACTTCGGCGTCAAGAGCCCGGCCGTGGATGCGTTGGTCACCGCGGTGGTCAGCGCCAGGACCAAGGCCGAACTGATCCCGGCCTGCCGAGCGCTGGACCGTGTGGTCATGCATAGCCACTACCTGATCCCCCAGTGGACGCTGACGTCTCACCGCGTCGCCTACAACGGCTGGCGGCTGGGCTTCAAACCGCCGATGCCGCCCTATGCCGGGGCGGAAGACTGGGTGATGATGGCCTGGTGGGCCAAACCTGCACCCCAAGGAAAATAAGCAACATGCTCGCCTACGTCGTCAAACGCCTGCTGCTGATGATCCCCACTTTGCTGGGCGTTCTGCTGATTACCTTTGCCGTGGTCCAGTTCGTGCCCGGCGGACCGGTGGAGCAGTATCTGTCGGATGCCAAAGGCGGCTTCGGCGGCGTGGAGTCGGGTGGCTCCAGCTACCGTGGCAACCAGGGTGTGGATCCCAAGCGGCTGGAGGCGATCAAGGCCCTGTATGGTTTCGACAAACCGGCCCACGAGCGGCTGGTGCAGATGTTGGGCCAGTTCGCGCGCTTCGATCTAGGCAAGAGCTTTTTCCAGAACAAGGATGTGTGGACGCTGATCCTCGAGAAGCTGCCGGTGTCTATCAGCCTGGGACTGTGGACTTTTTTCATCAGTTACGGCGTGGCCGTGCCCTTGGGCGTGGCCAAGGCGGTGAGGGCGGGGAGCAAATTCGATCTGATCACCACCTTGCTGATCCTGGTAGGTTATGCCATTCCGGGCTTTGTGCTGGGCGTTGTGTTGCTGGTGATCTTTGGCGGCCAGTTGCAGTGGTTTCCGTTGCGCGGGCTTACGTCGCCCAACTGGGACGAGCTCAACTGGGGCGCGAAGATCGTGGACTACCTCTGGCACATCGCATTGCCGGTGACGGCCATGGTTTTCGGTAGTTTCGCGGTGACGGCCATGCTGACCAAGAACTCGTTCCTGGAGGAGATTCGCAAGCAATATGTGTTGACCGCGCGCGCCAAGGGCCTGGCCGAAAACCGCGTGCTTTGGAAGCATGTGTTTCGTAATGCGCTGATTCCCATCATCACGGGATTTCCCGGCGCGTTCATCGGGGCGTTCTTCACGGGGTCACTGTTGATCGAAACGCTGTTTTCGCTGGATGGCCTGGGCTTGCTCAGCTACGAGAGTGTGATCCGGCGCGACTATCCCGTGGTGCTTGGAACCCTTTATCTGTTCACGTTGATAGGGCTTTTAACCAAGCTGATCAGCGACCTCTCTTACGTACTGGTGGACCCTCGTGTCAAATTCGACTAGCACTGGCGCCTCCACGCTCGCGGGGGGTGTTGCCTCTGGGGGCGGTCCGGCGGCGCTCCACGTCAGCCCCGCCCGTCGCGCCTGGCGGCGATTTCGCCGCAACCCGCTGGGTTTCTGGAGTCTGGTGATCTTCAGTGCGATGGTGGTGCTCAGCCTGTTCGCCGAAGTCGTCTCCAACGACCGGCCGCTGATCGTGCGCTACGAGGGCGCCATCTATTTCCCCATCGTCAAGGACTACTCGGAGCAGACCTTCGGCGGTGATTTCCCCGCGTCCGCCGATTACCTGGACCCATTCATCCGCGACCGCATCACCACCGGCGGCAACTGGGCGATCTATGCGCCCAACCCTTACGGCCCCAAGACCCTGAACTACTTCGCCAAGTCCCCCAGTCCAGCCGCGCCCACGCGGGATAACTGGTTCGGCACCGATGACCGGGGACGTGACCTGCTGGCACAACTGATCTATGGATTTCGCGTCAGTGTTCTCTTCGGACTGGCGCTGACCGTGACCGGCACGGCGCTGGGCATCCTGGCGGGTGCGGTGCAGGGGTATTTTGCGGGTAAGACCGACCTGGTGATGCAGCGCCTGATCGAGATCTGGAGCGCGATGCCCGCACTCTATTTGCTCATCATCTTCAGTGCCATCTTCGCGCCCAGCGTCGCGCTGCTGCTGATCCTGTTGTCGGTGTTCGGCTGGATGGACCTGGCCGACTACGTGCGCGCGGAGTTCCTGCGAAACCGGCAGATGGACTACGTGCGGGCGGCCAAGGCTCTTGGCGTGGGTACTTGGCAGATCATGTGGCGCCACATCCTGCCCAACAGCATGACCCCGGTGGTGACTTTTCTGCCGTTTCGCATGAGCGGCGCAATCCTGGCGCTGACCTCTCTCGATTTCCTCGGCCTGGGTGTGCCGCCCGGCACGCCTTCGCTCGGCGAACTGCTGTCCCAGGGCAAGAACAATATTGACGCCTGGTGGATTTCTCTTTCGACTTTTGCGGTGCTGGTCATAACGCTGCTGTTGCTCACCTTCATGGGTGACGCCCTGCGCGACGCCATGGATCCCAGGAAGGCCGACTGATGGCAACACCGCTGCTCGACGTCCAGAACCTGCGGATATCGTTTGCGGGCAAGCCCGTGGTCCACGGCATCGACTTCTCCATCGCACCCGGCGAAAAACTGGCGCTGGTGGGCGAGTCCGGCTCGGGCAAGACGGTGACCGCGCTGAGCCTGCTGCGGCTGGTGCRAAACGCCGCAGTCGGCGGAAAAGCCGTCTTTACCGGCGTGGATGCGGCCGACCGCACAGCCAGCGGGGCGCCGCCCAAGGCGCCCGTCGATTTGCTGTCCCTGCCCGAGGCATCCTTGCGCGGGATTCGCGGCCGCGACATCGCGATGATCTTCCAGGAGCCCATGACGGCTCTCAACCCGCTCTACAGCGTGGGGGACCAGATTGCCGAAGTGCTCCAGGTCCACAAAGGCCAGACCCCGGCTGAAGCGATGCAGGGCGCGATCGCCTTGCTGGCCGATACCGGGATTCCGGAGCCCGAGCGCCGCGCCAATGCTTTGCCGCACCAGCTCTCGGGCGGACAGCGGCAGCGGGCCATGATCGCGATGGCGCTGGCCTGCCAGCCCCGGCTGCTGCTGGCCGACGAGCCCACCACGGCCCTGGACGTCACCCTGCGCGGCCAGATCCTGGACCTGCTGGGCGAGTTGCAGCAGCGCAACGGCATGGCCGTGCTGCTGATCACCCACGACCTCAACCTGGTGCGCAAGTTCGCCGACCGGGTGGCTGTGATGGAAAACGGCCGCATTGTGGAGCAGGGCGCCGTCACCGAGGTCTTCGCCCGGCCCCAGCATCCTTACACCCGCAAGCTGATCGACAGCAAGCCGCAGCGCGACGGGCTGGCGGCTGCCGGCGCAGCGGCGGATGCCGCTGCCACGATGACGGCGGAGCGGCTGCGTGTGGCCTACCAGGTGCCCATTCCCGGCATCCGGGGCTGGTTCCGGCGCGGCGAATTTGTGGCGGTGAAAGACGCGAGTTTCCAGATCCCGGCCGGCAGGACGCTGGGTGTGATCGGCGAATCGGGCTCGGGCAAGTCCACCCTGGCGCTGGCCAGCCTGGGCCTGCTGCCTTTTTCGGGGCAACTGCAGGCGGTGGGCCAGGCCTGGAGCAAGGAGGCCGCGCGCAACAAAGCCATGCGCCGTGCGGTGCAAGTGGTGTTCCAGGACCCGTTTTCCTCGCTGTCGCCGCGCATGACCGTCGAAGCCATTGTGGAGGAGGGCCTGCGAGTGCATGAACCCGGCCTGCACGACGCTGGGCGGCGCGAGCGCGCCTTGCAGGCGCTGGCGGATGTCGGCATGACGGAGGCCCAGTTTCCGGGCCTGCTGCAGCGTTACCCGCACGAATTTTCGGGCGGGCAGCGCCAGCGCCTGGCGATTGCCCGGGCGCTCATCGTCAACCCCAGCCTGCTGGTGCTGGACGAGCCGACCAGCGCGCTCGACGTGACCATCCAGAAACAGGTGCTGGGCCTGCTGCAAAGGCTGCAACGCGAACGCGGCCTCAGTTATTTGCTGATCACGCACGACGTCGACGTCATCCGCGCCATGGCACATGAGGTCATGGTCATGAAGGACGGTGACGTGCTGGAATCCGGTTCGCTCGGCGAGGTGCTGGATTCACCGCGCCATCCGTACACACGAGTCCTTGTGACGGCGACCTGAATACTTGATAAATCACTTTAAATAATTAAAAAATCCATATGATTWAAAAAGAAATTTCAGAAAAATTAAGCAGGCATTGAAAATCGGGAGGCGGGCGCCCATCTTTGAGTTCCCACTGTTTTCCCCCATGCGCGACCTGCGGCCCAAAGGCGTGCCGGTGCGATACAGAACTCAACAAATAAAAGATGATCCGGAGGCCATGAGCGGGTTTCCGGCAGCGGCGCTCGTTTCAGGCACGGAAATTGTTTGCATCGAAGGGCGCAGCACGTTACAATAAGAGCTTCACGACCAAATGGGCGGGTTTTCACCGCCCATTTTTTTTGGGCGTTTGTTTTTGAATATCGATTTTTAAAGCGGGTTTTAGAGACTGAATGGCATTGCAAGAGACGATTGAGCAAACTGTGACGGGACTGGGCTACGAGCTGGTCGAGATCGAGCGCACCGGCGGCGGTTTGCTGCGTGTCACGATCGACATGCCTTACGTCCAGGGCGCCGAACAGTTCATCAATGCCGAAGACTGCGAAAAAGTCACCCGCCAGCTGCAGTTCGTGCTGGAAGTCGAGGGCGCCGAATACGCCCGGCTGGAGGTCAGTTCCCCCGGCATCGACAGGCCCCTGCGCAGCGAAAAGGATTTTGAGCGTTTTGCCGGCGAACTCGTCGACATCACGCTGAAGGCGCCGATTGGTGTGGCCGCCAGCGCCGGTTCGACGGTGGCGGCCAGCCGCAAGAAATTCCGCGGCACGCTGGAGCGCGCCGAGGCTGGCTGGCAAATCGTCTGGAGTGACGAGCCCGCCGCCAAACCCGGCCAGAAGATCAGCAAGAAGAGGATTCCCGCACCGTTGCAGGCGCTGGGTTTCACGCTCGACGAACTTCACCAGGCGCGCCTTGCGCCCGTGGTGGACTTCAAGGGCCGTAAACCCAAATCAGCCCCCGGTACCGGTCCCTCGACAGAGAATTAAATTTCAAGAAATGAAGAAAGGCAGGCTTGTGAAATGAATCGCGAACTGTTGATGTTGGTTGATGCCATCTCGCGTGAAAAAAATGTGGAACGCGACGTCGTTTTCGGCGCCGTTGAGCTCGCGCTCGCCTCGGCCACCAAAAAGGTGTACGAGGGCGAAGTGGACATCCGCGTGGCCGTCGACCGTGACAGCGGCAATTACGAGACCTTCCGCCGCTGGCTGGTGGTGCCCGACGAAGCCGGCCTGCAGAACCCCGAAGCCGAAGAGTTGGTGAGCGACGCGCGCGACGAAATCGCCGACATCGAAGAAGGCGACTACATCGAAAAGCCGGTTGAAAGCCTGCCTATCGGGCGCATCGGCGCGCAAGCGGCCAAACAGGTCATCCTGCAGAAAATCCGCGACGCCGAGCGCGAAATGCTGCTCAACGACTTCATGT
>NZ_JBFUBY010000192.1:0-8086 GCF_056405515.1 Polaromonas sp. P1_G2 | reverse complement strand
GGTCATGGACGGTCGCCGTAAGCGGCGAAAAAGGAAAGGCCTGGGGCGGCAGGGAAGCTATCCGCCGACTGTAACGAAAATGGCGAAACGCTGCCGTGCCCGCCTTTCGTTCCCGCGCCAGAATCGGGTGGACTGTATGTTTGTACAGTGACTTTTCCGGCCCGGACTACAATTGCGGCAATTCTTTCATCTGCCATGGCCGACAAACTACCCACCGAATATTCCGAAGGCTCGATCCGCGTGCTCAAGGGCCTGGAGCCCGTCAAGCAACGCCCGGGCATGTACACCCGCACCGACAACCCCCTGCACGTCATCCAGGAAGTGCTGGACAACTCCGCCGATGAAGCCCTCGCCGGCCACGGCAAGAAGATCAAGGTCACGCTGCACACCGACGGCTCGGTCAGCGTCGACGACGACGGCCGCGGTATTCCCTTCGGCCTGCACCCGGAAGAACAGGTGCCGGTCATCGAGATCGTCTACACCCGCCTGCACGCTGGCGGCAAGTTCGACAAGGGCAAGGGCGGTGCCTACAGTTTCTCGGGCGGCCTGCACGGCGTGGGCGTCAGCGTGACCAACGCGCTGTCCAAACGCCTGGAAGTCACGTCCTACCGCGAAGGCATGGTGGCCCGCCTGGTGTTTTCGGGCGGCGACGTCATCGAAAAGCTGCACCTGCGCAAAAACGGCGAAGGCGACCGCAAGACCGGCACCACCGTCCGCGCCTGGCCCGACGCCAAATACTTCGAGTCGGCCGCGCTGCCCATGGCCGAGCTCACGCACCTGTTGCGAAGCAAGGCCGTGCTCATGCCCGGCGTCACCGTCACGCTGACCAACGAGAAGACCAAGGACACCCAGACCTGGTCGTATAAAGGCGGCCTGCGCGATTACCTGATGCAGACGCTGAACGGTGACCCCGTCATCCCGATGTTCGAAGGTGAAGGTTTTGCCGATTCCCAGCACGACAGCTTCGCCGAAGGTGAGGGTGCCCAATGGTGCGTGGCCTTCACCGAAGACGGCCAGCCGGTGCGTGAGAGCTACGTCAACCTGATCCCCACCAGCGCCGGCGGCACCCATGAAAGCGGCCTGCGCGACGGCCTCTTCAACGCCGTCAAGAGCTTTATCGACCTGCATTCGCTATTGCCCAAGGGCGTCAAGCTGCTACCTGAAGACGTTTTTGCCCGCGCCAGCTATGTGCTGAGCGCCAAGGTGCTGGATCCGCAATTCCAGGGCCAGATCAAGGAGCGCCTCAATTCCCGCGACGCCGTGCGGCTGGTGTCCAGCTTTGTCCGCCCGACGCTGGAACTGTGGCTCAACCAGCACGTCGACTAYGGCCGCAAGCTGGCCGAACTCGCCATCAAGGCCGCGCAAACCCGTCAGACGGCCGGCCAGAAGGTCGAAAACCGCACGGGCTCCGGCGGGGCCGTGCTGCCCGGCAAGCTGACCGACTGCGAAAGCCGCGACCTGGCCCACAACGAAGTCTTCCTGGTCGAGGGCGACTCGGCCGGCGGCAGCGCCAAAATGGGCCGCGACAAGGAAAGCCAGGCCATCCTGCCGCTGCGCGGCAAGGTGCTCAACACCTGGGAGGTCGAGCGCGATCGCCTGTTTGCCAACACCGAAATCCACGACATCGCGGTCGCCATCGGCGTCGACCCGCACGGCCCGAACGACACGCCCGACCTGAGCGGCCTGCGCTACGGCAAGGTCTGCATCCTGAGCGATGCCGACGTCGACGGCTCCCACATCCAGGTGCTGCTGCTCACGCTGTTTTTCCGCCATTTCCCCAAATTGATTGAATCGGGTAATGTGTATGTCGCGCGGCCGCCGCTTTTCCGGGTCGATGCGCCCGCGCGGGGCAAAAAGCCTGCGTCCAAGGTCTATGCCCTGGACGAAGGTGAATTGACCGCCATATTGGATAAATTACGCAAGGACGGGGTGCGCGAAGGCGCCTGGAGCATCAGCCGCTTCAAGGGCCTGGGCGAAATGAGTGCGGAACAACTGTGGGAAACCACACTCAATCCGGATACCCGCCGTTTGTTGCCCGTGCAACTGGGCAACCAGGATTTCGGGCAAACCGAGAGCCTGATCACCAAGCTGATGGGCAAGGGCGAAGCCGCGGCCCGCCGCGAACTGATGGAGTTGCACGGCGATGCCGTGGAGATTGATATTTGATGAAGCTGCCTGAGACCTTTTTATCCTTTCTGCGGCGGCCCCTGCGCGCGCTGGGCCTGCCTTTGATGGTCATGGGCCTGGCAGCGCTGTTCACCTCTCCCGCCCACGCCGACATCTGGGGCTACGTGGACAAGGACGGCATCGCGCACTTCTCTGCTGTGCGGCTGGACGACCGTTATGAACTCTTTTTCCGTGGCAGCGAAAGCTTTAGCGCCGGCGACAACGTGGGCCGAAGCGGCAAGGCTGTCGGCAGCGGCGCCAATCGCGCCACCGGCGTGGCCGCCGCGCCGCCCAAGCTGCTGGCCTACTTCGACGTGTCGCCCAACTACAAGGCCGTCAAGCACCTGCTGCGTGAAGCTTCCGTCACGCACGGCATCGACTACGAACTGCTGCAGGCGCTGATCGCCACCGAATCGGGCTTCAACACCCAGGCCGTCTCGCCCAAGGGCGCGGTCGGGCTGATGCAACTGATCCCGCCCACGGCCGAGCGATATGGCGTGCGGGCCAGCAAGGATTCCACGGTCCACAAAAAGCTCACCGACCCCAAGACCAACATCCGGGCCGGCTCCAGCTACCTCAGCGACCTGATCGCCATGTTCCCGGGCCAGCTTGAGCTGGCGATCGCCGCCTACAACGCCGGTGAAGGCGCCGTGCAGCGCGCGGGCAACAAAATCCCCAACTACCCCGAGACCAAAAACTACGTCAAGACCGTGATGCAGCTCTACAACCACCTCAAGCCGCCCAGCATGATGAGCGCGAGCGGCGGCCGGGTGCGCATGGAGATGATGGGCGGCGCCACGGGTCGCAGCAACATGGTGCCGACCACCGTCGCGTCCACCGCCACGCCTGAGGCCCCACCCGAGCGGAACTGACGCCCATGCATCCGGAGTCCCGCCGGCAACCCGGCAGCCTGAAAGCGGCTCCCCTCTTTTTTCTTTTCATAATCCTGTACCGGCCGCGCTGTGCGCACCGGCCCGGCATAACCTGACCTAGCCCAAGCCAAATCACGATGGATGATCTTTTCACACCGGACGCAGTCGCCCCCATTCCCGAACCCGCCGACCAGGATTCGCTGGCCGCGTACGCGCAGCGGGCCTACCTTGAATACGCGCTCAGCGTCGTCAAAGGCCGGGCCCTGCCCGACGTCTGCGACGGCCAGAAGCCGGTGCAACGCCGCATCCTCTTCAGCATGTCGCGCATGGGCCTGGGCTTCGGCGGCGCCAACGGCGCCAGCGGTGCCAAGCCGGTCAAGAGTGCCCGCGTGGTCGGCGACGTGCTCGGCAAATACCATCCGCACGGCGACCAGGCGGCTTACGACGCCATGGTGCGCATGGCCCAGGACTTCAGCCAGCGTTACCCGCTGGTCGACGGCCAGGGCAACTTCGGTTCGCGCGACGGCGACGGCGCGGCGGCCATGCGCTACACCGAGGCGCGGCTGGCGCGCATCACGACCCTGCTGCTCGACGAGCTGGATGAGGGTACGGTCGACTTTGTGCCCAACTACGACGGCTCCTTTGAAGAGCCGCGCCAGCTGCCCGCGCGCCTGCCCTTCACCCTGCTCAACGGCGCCAGCGGCATTGCCGTCGGCCTGGCCACCGAAATCCCCAGCCACAACCTGCGTGAGGTGGCCGACGCCTGCGTGGCCCTCATCAAGGCGCCCAAGCTCAGCGATGAAGAACTGTTCACGCTGATCGCCGGGCCCGACTATCCGGGCGGCGGGCAGATCATCTCCAGCAGCGCGGAAATCGCGGCGGCCTACAGCACCGGCCGCGGCTCGCTCAAAGTGCGTGCGCGCTGGAAGATCGAGGAACTGGCGCGCGGCCAGTGGCAACTGGTGGTGCAGGAACTGCCACCCGGTGTCAGCACCCAGCGTGTGCTTGAAGAAATCGAAGAGATCACCAACCCGAAGAT
Organism: Polaromonas sp. P1_G2; assembly: GCF_056405515.1. Lineage (NCBI taxonomy): Bacteria > Pseudomonadati > Pseudomonadota > Betaproteobacteria > Burkholderiales > Comamonadaceae > Polaromonas > Polaromonas sp. P1_G2. The sequence continues at coordinate 4,009 of NZ_JBFUBY010000192.1, read as the reverse complement.
CAAGGCCGGCAAAAAGGCCCTGAGCCAGGACCAGGTGCAGCTCAAGCAGACCATCCTGGCCGTGCTCGACGTGGTGCGCGACGAATCCAGCAAGGACGCCGCCGTGCGCCTGGTGTTCGAGCCCAAGACTAGCAAGATCAGCCAGTCCGAACTCATCAACACCCTGCTGGCCAACACCAGCCTGGAAAGCTCCTCGCCCATCAACCTGACCATGGTCGGGCTGGACGGCAAGCCGACGCAGAAAAACCTGCGCCAGATATTGACGGAGTGGATCGAATTTCGCCAGACCACGGTGCAAAAGCGTTCGCAGCACCGTCTCGACAAGGTGCTGGCCCGCATCCACATCCTCGAAGGGCGGCAGCTGGTGCTGCTCAACATCGACGAGGTCATCGCCATCATCCGCCAGTCGGATGAGCCCAAGCTTGCGCTGATCGAGCGCTTCAAGCTCAGCGAAATCCAGGCCGAGGACATTCTTGAAATCCGCCTGCGCCAGCTCGCGCGGCTCGAAGCCATCAAGATCGAGCAGGACCTGAAAAACCTGCGTGAAGAGCAGGGCCGGCTCGAGGAAATCCTCGGCAGCCCGGCGGCGCTCAAGCGCCTGCTGATCAAGGAAATCGAGGCCGACGCCAAGCAGTTCGCCGATGCGCGCCGCACCCTGATCCAGGCCGAGAAGAAAGCCGTGCTCGAAGTCAAGGTACTGGACGAGCCGGTGACCGTGGTCATCAGCGACCGGGGCTGGGTGCGCGCGCGCAGCGGCCACGGCCATGACCCGGCGGGCTTTGCCTTCAAGTCCGGCGACGGCCTCTACGGCACCTTTGAATGCCGCACTGTCGACACGCTGCTGGCCTTCGGTTCGCGCGGCCGCATTTATTCGGTGCCGGTGTCCGTGCTGCCCGGCGCGCGAGGCGACGGCCAGCCGCTGACCACCCTGATCGACCTCGAATCCGGCACGCAGCTGGTGCATTACTTCGCGGGCCCGTCCAATGCCGCGCTGCTGCTCAGCGCTAGTGGCGGCTACGGCTTCCTCGCGACGGTCGAGAACATGACGTCGCGCCTCAAGGCCGGCAAGGCCTTCATCAGCTGCGCCGAAGGCGAAACCATCTGCAGGCCCTCGCACGCCGCCTTCAACAGCGGCACGACGCCGATGGTGCCCGCCACGCATGTGGCCTGCGCCTCTACCGGCGGCCGCATCCTGACCTTTGAAATCGGCGAGCTGAAAATGCAGGCCGCCGGCGGACGCGGCCTGATGCTGATTGACCTCGAAGCCAAGGACACCCTCGCCGGCGCGGCGGCTTACACTCGCAGCGTCAAGATCGAAGGCATAGGCCGCGGCGGCAAAGCGCGCGAAGAAACACTGGAAATCCGCACGCTGAACAACGCCCGCGCGGCACGCGCGCGCAAGGGCAAGGCCGCCGACCTGGGCTTCAAGCCCAGCGGTATCGCGCGCGTCGAGTAAGCGTACGCCCGTAGCGCAACGCTACGGGCTCGGCCTTCTCATCAAGCCGCGAGCAATGACTCGAGCTTTTTCAGGCTCGCCACCGTCTCCAGGCAGGCCTGCGCCACTTCCTTGCCCTTGGTCAGGAAGTGCGCGGTGAAAAATTGGCGATGCTCTTCGTGCTCATGGAAATGCTGCGGCGTCAGCACTGCCGAAAACACCGGCACGCCGGTTTCCAGCTGTATGCCCATCAGCGCGCTGATCACCGCATCGGCGACGAACTCGTGGCGGTAGATGCCGCCGTCCACCACCAGCCCGCAACAGACCACTCCCGCATAGCGGCCCGACTGCGCGAGTTTTTTGGCGTGCAGGGGAATTTCGAAGGCGCCCGGCACTTCAAACGTGTCTATGGATTCAGGGCCCACGCCCTGCCTGGCCATTTCGGCCAGGAAGGCGCCGCGCCCCTGGTCCACGATGTCTTCGTGCCAGGACGACTGGATAAAGGCGAAACGAGCCTTGGGGGCGCCACCGGAATGGATGGCGGAAGGGGAAGCGACTGAACTGTTTGTCTGACTCATGGATGGCCTCTGTAGGTATTACCAGAATCAGGGCGCACGAGCCTGCGGCCGGCCATGAGCGCGCAGGCGCCCACGGCACAGCCGTTTGCATCGCGCTCTCTTTCATCCGGACTGTGACCGTCGGCTTCGGAGTTGAACCGAATCTGCTGACCCCGCGCCCCGGTGAAGAGGTGCGGGCGCTCGCGGGCTGATGCAGTTGCCTGCAAACACCGCCGGTGGGGAATTTCACCCCGCCCTGAGAACGCTGCCCCGGCGAAATGGCCGGGACGGTCTGAGTTTAAGGCCGGGTGACCGCCGGTCGTTGCCCGGGAATTATTGGGCCTGCTGGCCGAACAGGATTTCCGCTGCCGGCGGCCTCAAAGGGCCGCAGCAATGTGTCGAACAGCCAGCGCTGGCATCGATGACGAGCAGCGCCTGTTTCATCACGCGAACTTATTCGACTTCCGCGACCAGGTCGATCTCGACACAAGCACCCATGGGAACCTGGGCCACGCCAAACGCGCTGCGCGCATGCTTGCCGGCGTCGCCGAAGACTTCGGCAAACAGTTCGCTCGCGCCATTGGTCACCAGGTGTTGCTCGGTGTAGTCGCCGGTCGAGTTGACGAGGCTCATGAGCTTGACGATGCGCTTGACTTTGCCCAGGCCGACGGCGGCTTCCAGCGTCCCCATCAGGTCGATGGCGACCGAACGCGCGGCGGCCTTGCCTTCTTCGGTCGTCATGTTCTTGCCGAGCTGGCCGACCAGGGGCTTGCCGTCTTTCTTGGCGATGTGGCCGCTCAGGAACACCAGATTGCCGGTCCGCACAAAGGGCAGGTAGGCCGCGACGGGGATCGCGACGGGGGGCAGGGTGATGTTCAGTGCTTTCAGCTTGTCGTAGGCGCTCATGGTGTTTCCCTTTGGTTGAAGGCGGTTCCCGCAGGCGGGGTGGTGCAGGGAATTGTAGGGCGGGCCCGCCAGCGGGCGGGCCTGTAGCGGCATGAAAGGAAGTGATGCAGCGGGGCTGGCTTATTCGGGCTTGATGCCGGCCTTGCGCACCACGGCGCCCCAGCGGTCCACCTCGCTGCGCATGAAGGCGCGCAACTCGTCGCGGCTCGAGCCCTTGAGGTCTATGCCCAGCGTGGTGAGCCGCTCACGCGTCGACGGGTGGGCCAGCGCCGCGACGGCTTCGTTGCGCAGCCGCTCGACGATCTCGATGGGCGTGGTGGCCGGCGCCACCAGGGCCCACCACTGGTTGAACTGCATGCCTTCCATGCCGGCTTCGCGCGCGGTGGGGACGTCGGGCAAGCCGGCCAGGCGCGTGTTGCCGGTCACCATCAGGGCTGAAATCCTGTTCGCGCCCAACAGCGAGCTGGCGCTCGCCAGCGTGGCGAAATGCGCGTCCACCTGGCCGGCCGCGACGTCGGTGAGCGCCGGCGCCGAGCCGCGGTAGGGAATGGCGTTGACCTTGATGCCGGTGGCGGTGGCGAACAACTCGCTCGACAGATGGCTGATGGAGCCGTTGCCGCTGTGGGCCAGGGCCAGCGGCACCTTGCTGTTGCGGTGGTTTTTGAGGAAGCCCTTGATGTCGCCGTTCTTGTACGCCGCGCCGGCGAACAGCATCAGCGGTGAGGTGCCGACCATGGAAACCGGCGTGAAGTCGCGCAGCAGGTCATAAGGCATCTTGTTGAACACGGCCGGCGCGATCGCATGCGGCAACTCGACGATGGCGAAGGTGTAGCCGTCGGGCGCAGCCTTGGCCGCGGCCTCGGTGCCTATGCGGCCCGAGGCGCCGGAGCGGTTGTCCACCACCACGCTCTGGCCCATGGTCTCGCCCATGCGCTGCGCGATGGCGCGCGCGATCGCGTCCGTGCTGCCGCCGGGCGCCCAGGGCACGATGAGGCGCAGGGGCTTGTCGGGGTAGGCGGCATGGGCGCTTGCGCTGATCAAGGCGGCGCCGGCCAGGAAGAGGGCGGTGAACAGTCGGGTCTTCATGGGGAAATCCTTTGCGGTCTGGGGG
>NZ_JBFUBY010000191.1:0-8213 GCF_056405515.1 Polaromonas sp. P1_G2 | reverse complement strand
GCTTCCACAACTCTGCCGGCGCTTTTGGGTCGCGCGCGCCCACGACCAGGTTGTCGTGGATCTCGAGCGAAACGCTGTCGATCACTTCAATGCCCTCGTTCTCGATGTAGTCGATCACCATGCGCGTCAGCGGTTTCATATAGGGCGCGATGATGGACACGCGCTTGGCGCCCAGGGCCTGCAGCCCCTCGACCAAAGCGCCGGCGCTGGTGATGACCGGCGCCGGCAGGCCGTTGCCCACCGTGACCTCATGCAGGCGGCGCTGCGACTCGCGGTGGTAGCCCAGGCCCATGCTCATGATGGCGACCAGGCAGGCGTAGCCCATGGCGTCCACGCGCGCATCCGACAGCTCCAGCGCGCAGCGGTCGGAGTCGCGGTCCATCGCCGCCAGTTCCTCGCGTGTCACCGACTTCATGCGCATGCGGCTGGAATGGAAGCTGAAGCGCTCGGGCAGCACCTGCTCGCGCGCGCGCAGCATGGCCGGGATCTCGGTTTCCATGGTGGTGTTGGAGCTGGGCACGATCAGCCCGACCCGGTAGTTGCGGTAGTTGTCTGGCGCCTGGCCTTCAGCGGCTTGCATGGGTGTTGGTTTCCTGGTGACGGTTCAGGCCCCGATTCTTCGCGCTCTTATCCATACAAACAAATACATAATCAGGATAGATCAATACCCAAACCAGATAGATAGCCCTCCCCCTTATCGCAAAGGCCACCCGTGGAACTGCGCCAGATCCGTTATTTCGCCGTGCTCGCCGACGAGCTGAGTTTTACCCGCGCCGCCAGTCGCCTGCATGTGTCACAGCCGCCCCTGAGTTTCCAGATCGCCGCCCTGGAAGCCGAGCTCGGGGCCAGGCTGTTTCACCGCACCAGCCGCAGCGTGATACTCAGCGAAGCCGGCAAGGCCTTCTTGCCCCACGCGCAGGCCGTGCTGGCGCGGCTGGAGGAAGCACGCAGCCACGTGACCCGCGTCGCCAGCGGCCTGCAGGGGCGCGTGCAGGTGGGGCTGGCCGGCTCGCATTTTCTTGGGCCCTTTCCCCAGTTCATCCAGCAGTTCCGTTTGCAGCGGCCGGCCGTCGAACTCGTGCTGCACGAGATGAAACCGTCCGACCATCTGCAGGCCCTGCGCGACGGGCGGCTGGACCTCTGCGTCTCGCGCAACCCGCTCAAGGACAGCCAGGTCAGCGCCGCGCTGTTGTGGCGCGACCCGGTGGTCGTGGCCCTGCCGCCCGGCCACAGGCTGGCGCAACGCCGCAAGCTCCGCCTGGCCGATTTGCGCGACGAGGATTTTGTGTTTTTGCGGCTGGACTCCTCGCCTTTTGCCGCGCGCCTTTTTGAAGCCTGCCTGTGGGCGGGCTTTGCGCCGAAGATCGCGCAGCAGGTCGTCGAGGTACCCGCGGCGCTGAACCTCGTGGCTGCCGGCCTCGGCGTGGCACTGGTGCCCGCCTCCATGGCGCAACTCAGGGCCGACGCCGTCGGCATTTGCCGGCTTGGACCCGCAACGCGGACCGGGGCCAAAGGATCGCAGGCCAAGGCGCCCGATATCAACGGCGATGTGTATGCGCTCTGGCGCACCGACGACGCCGCGCCGGCGGTGGCGGAGTTCATCAAGCTGCTGGTGGACTGGGCCGGTAGTCTGCCGCCATGGGTGGGGCGCTGAGGGGCGCCGCCAACTTCAGTGCACGGTTTGTCCCGCGCTTTTTTGGCTGTGGCGGCGATGCGCGGGAGCGCGCCAAAGGACGCGAAGCCGATGCCACYGGGCATTGCCGCAACGTCCTGCAACAATAGGCCATGATCCGAAAAACATCCCCCGGCTTGACCTGGTTGCTCGCTGTAACGCTTTTGTTTCCACTGTTTATCCAGCTCTCCCACGGCATTTATCGGGACCTGGACCCGATTTACGATTCGCGCGGAATCCTGGGGTCGCTACCCTTGCCGATTTCCATCGCCGCATGCCTGCTGGGCATCCTTGCGCATGCACGCCGCTTTGGCCCGGCAAAGCCGGCGATGATCTTCATAGCCTCCTTCATGGCCGCCATCGCCGTGTCTTTCGCCTTCGCGGGAGAGGCGCCGGATGGCAAAACGGCAAAGCTCCTGTACGCCGCGCAAACCCTGCTGCCCACCATGGGCTTCATGCTCGGGCTGCTTCTGGGCGCGCAGCGCGAAACGATTGCGAAAGCATTTCTCTGGGTGCTGCTGGTGCTTTTGCCCTTGCAACTGCTTGCCGGCTGGTTTCAAGGCGGCTTGATGCTGACGAACTACTTGTATGCATTCAGCATTTACCAGCACATCCAGTTTGTGCCCATCGTTCTTGCGGTGGCATTCGCCTTCGTCATGGTGCACCAGTGGGACAGGCAAAAGGCCCTCATGCGCGTCCTGGCGGCAATCACGGGAATGTATGTGCTCGCCAGCGGCTCCTTCCTGGCCGTTGGCCTTTACGCGGGATTCATGCTGCTGTTTTTCGGCACGGCGATCTTGAAGCGCTCCCACGGCCATGCGACAGGCCTTCTATCGGTGGTGGCCGGCATTGCGGCGGCGGTATTCCTGGGCAGCCTGTACTACGGCCACGTCAAGGGAGACACGGACAGGTTTGGCAACGCCAATGCCTACGTGCAAAAGTTCCGTGACGTGGCCGAGGGGAAATTACCCGGCAACATGGCCCAGCGCCTCGATGACTGGAAGCTGTACGGCGGCTGGATAGCGCAGAGCCCACGCACCTTGCTGTTCGGCCATACGAAGCCCCCTTCACGGGAAGTCATCACCAGCGCGCACAACTGGTATCTCGACCTCGTCTACAACTTTGGCCTGATCGGGCTGCTGCCCGTGGTGGCACTGATAGGCTTTACCGTGCGCAAGGTCTGGCAACAACGGCAGTCCCTGCCCGCTGAAATCTGGTGGCTGGCGGGCCTGACGGCCTTCATTGTGCTGGTCGACAGCAATTTCAAAGTGACGCTCAGGCAACCCTATCCCGGCATATTCGCCTATTTCCTGTGGGGATTGCTGTTTGCGCATTTGCAGGGCGCCGGCGAAGCTCGGCCTGAAGCGGGCAGCGCACCCAGCCCCAAGGCCGCTGGGGAGTGAACCTACCCCATTCACGCCTGGGGAAGGCGATCTGATGACGGTTATAGCCGGGGTTGAACAAGCCAGATCCAGAGAGCCGCCCCGGCTGCTATCCAAATCAGCACGATCAGGAATGCACCGGCCCGGCTGCTCGGCTTGGCCCCCTGCGTCTTCATCCAGTCATCGGCCTGCTTGCGGCAATCGGCGGCGACCTCGGGTGGCAGGAGCCTGATGGCCAGCCAGATCAGCCCCGGGAGAAGCAGGACATCGTCCACGTAGCCAAGCACCGGGATGAAGTCCGGGATCAGATCGATGGGACTGAGCGCATAAGCCACCACGAAGACGCCAAGCGCCTTCGCATACCAGGGCGTTGCCGGGTGTTTGCCGGCGAACCAGAGCGTTACCGCGTCGCGCTTGATCCGTTTCGCCCAGCTCTTGAGTGTGTCGCCGACGGCCATGTCCGCAAGCATGCCACAGCGCTTGCGCAATGCTCTTTTGCAGGATTCCGCGTCAAGTTTGGAGGAGGCCGTTTTTCCCTGGGCAAATGCGCCTGGGTGGCGGGGCGGAGTTTCACTCTGGTCAATAAAAAGAAGACCAAACCCCACAAACTTGCCGGAGGCACGTCCTCTCGATTGAAGGGTTGGGCGTCATTTGACCGGAGGATCGATGCTCCCGCTGCTACCGTGTTGAACCTGCTGTAAGACGGAAAGTGCTTCGTTGGCGGACGCGACGGGTACAAAGATGTGATCGTGAAACGCCGCGGCAACGACATTGCAGCTTATGTTGGCCTGGGCCAACGCGGTGGCGACTGCGGCAGTGAGGCCCACGGCCTGGAGATCGGAGTGCACCGTGAGCGTGATCCATGCCGCGCGGAACAAGACGGGAAGTTCTGCCTTTCGAGCCCGCTGTTCCTCGACGATGAGCGTGAGGCCTTCTGCTTCTCGAAACATGCCAATCGGTTCAAGTGAGCTGATATTGGTGCTCGGTGAGATAGAGGTGAAGACATAGACCCCCTCGTTCAACTTGGGCTGCATTGCTTGAAGAAGCTCAGCGAGGTTCGTGACGGAGTGACTCATGACGCCCAACGTGAAGATGACCGGACCACCAACACACGCGGCGAAGCCGCAGCCTGCTGTTGTGGGTCCGTGTCGATTGACATGTTAAGGCGCACGGTCCCGGGCCTTTTCGACGAAGCCGGCGTCGATGCTATCGGCGCGCACCGTCACCTTCGTTCCCAACGGATAGCCATCCAGGGTGTATGAGCGCGGCTCAGATGAGCAGTCAGCGCCGATACCCGGATAGAAAACCACTTGACGTGACCCAACGGCAACTTCAGCGCTGGAGCTTTCCAGCACTTCAAGCTCAAGAGCTTGGATCGACTTGGGTGTCTGAGCTCGACCAAAAGGGACGACAACGTCTCGCTGCCCCGCGACTGTCGCCACGTAGTTGTACTTGTACGGGGGGCTGACATATTTTCCGTCTGGACCCATTTTCGGAGGCGGCGGAGAGCATGCCAGAACGCTCTGGACCATCAGACCGGATATGCCGAAAATCGCAAACTTAGCGAGCTGCATTGTGTGCACCTTAACGTTGGAGATGACCGGTGGCTGACAGAACGTCCGTGTCGATTGACCTGTTAGAGCTCAGGCACACGGCACTCACCTTGCCTCACAGGACGCGTTGCCACGCTCGTCAATCCGGTCGAGACCTCACGGTACACAGACACCTTGCAAGTTTGACGTGCCATGCCGGTCCAAAGTGCCGATATTCCCTTTCCGCCAATACGTTCGTTCACCACCACGTACCTGGCGCCAGGCTCGGGTGTAAAGGCTACAAAAGGGCCGCACACCTGCCGAAAGCCCGTATTCACCCAGGCGATGACAGACGTAACAGCAAGCTCCTCCGACGGCTTCACAGTGATCCTGTTTGCATTCTGATTCGCGCCGTTTACGCGAGAAACCTTGCCCTGCGAACACACGAGTGGGTCGCCGGAGAAAGGAACCCCGTTATTCGTTTCGTACTTCTTGTCCGCGCTGAACTCAATCTCTACCCCGTTCACCTCCTGCTGGATGGTCGCCGGCGGAATTGCACGCCCAACGAGTTGCTCCGACAACGGCGGCGCAGCACAAGAAGCCAGAAGTACACATAGACAGCCAGCAGTCGTTCGATTAAAAATTTTCACCTTACCCCCTTTAATTTTTGAGTTCTAACGTTGGAGGCACCGCACGAAGGGCTACTCATGCGGCTCTTCATAGGGGACCTGAACAAGTTTGCCGGAGTGCGGATCGCGAGCAAATGCACTACGTGGCTGAGCGCTGAGAAAGGGGGTGATATCGGGAGAGTAGTTCGCAATTGTGTTGACATCGTAGATGGCGTGATTCGAATCATCATCCATGTACTCTTGCGATTCGTCTCCCGACATAAAGCACCACCCACTATCCATTGGGCGCGAAGTCGGTTCGCGCACCATATACCCGACCGGCCTTCCTTCCACCGTAATCATGTCGGTGGCAATGCATCCGCCGAACCCTACAGCGATCGGCTTTATCTCGCTCGCGCTAAGCGCATATGTCTTCTTCATGATGGGTGCCTAACGTTTGACATTAGGACATCTTGCACCAGGGCGCAAGATGTCCCCTTGACGGAGGGGTTACAGGTCTCGCTCGCAGACGAGACGAGTTTGGCGAGAAAGCTGCTCATACAAGTATTCGTTCACGTCGCAATAGCCGTTCTTGCCAACCCCTGCATTAAGGGGCAAGCCCCTCAGGCTGGCCGGCAAGGCTCCAATGTCTTGATCCGAACAGCTGAAGTAGAAGTAGTTGTACCTGTCAGAGGCCGGCGCATAAGGTGGCAAATCGAGCGGAGTCCCCTGAAGGACAAACTCCACGCTATCCGAAACGTCCGCCACGAAGCCAGGCACCTCATCGAACCTATCTGTTTCGAGGAGTTCGACCGGCGAAAGGAAGCGGTTCAATTCGATAGCCACGTCATCGAGAGACATGGTTTCGTGAATGATGACGGATCCCGAGTAGTGCTTCACGTCCAAGACCTCTAACGTAAAGATGACCGGCCCACAACACTTTGCGGCGAAGCCGCTTTCTGCTGTTTTGGGTCCGTGTCGATTGACAAGTTAAAGCTCTTTCGCATAGATGCGGGCATTCATTTCGTCCGCGACCGCTGCACTCATTGAGGGAAACTGGAGATTCATCTGCACCGTACTCAAGATCTCACTCACCTCGGCGTCATTCAGTAGCAGCTTGAAAAACTCAAGTACGTGAGACTGCTTGGTGTCGCGAGCCATGAACGTGAAGAGAACCTCCTTACATGAGGAACCGAATTCGCGCATCCACGCCGTGAAGCCTTCGCGGAACTGCGCGAAGTCCTGTTGCGGGGTGACTTGGTCGCCAACGGTCACAACGACCGCAAGTGCCCGCTCCTTCTTGAAGAAGCCGGCCTTCTTGGAGAAGTGCTGGAGATTGACCATGAATGAGCTTTAACGTTTGAGATGAGAGGCGGCGCCCGGCTTGCCGGGTGACATCCTCTCGATTGAAGGGTTAGGCGCCTTGGGGATCAATCGCTCCACCCCAGGTGCAAGTGGTACAGCCCATCAGAATCTTCTATGAGCCAGTCGTCTGCTTCGTTCTCGCTGAAAAAGATGGTGAGTTCCCACATGCGAATTTCGCCAGTCAGCGACTCCCTGATCTTCTTCTCCAACTGCTCAACTATGCAGTTCTTCTTGGATATTTGATCGTCTTCAAACCGAATGCACGACTCCCCTTCGAAGAGCCACTTCCTGATAAGTGAGGGGAGTTTGGTTTGCCACCTCTCCAAAACCCGCATCGTCGGCTTTAGATCGAACTGCTTGTAGATCTTTTCGTATTGAAGCCTAGTGTGTTGGTGATAGGCAGTCACGCTCTCGATCTGATCCCCATTGATCGGAACGACCGACAGCCAGAAGTCGGGCCCGTAGTTCACGCTGGCATTTGCTAGCGCAAAGGCGCGGAGGAACCCGGAGATGAAGGCGACGTCTTCGTTGCGCATGGCGTCTACTCGAAGTTGCCAGTCGCCCATCGCAGTGCTTCCTCGCTTGGCTCTCCCAGTTCTAGGTCCGTTTCCATTTGAATGTCGTAGGCTATCTCATGCCAGGCGCGACATCGGTTGCGGAGGTACTCGAGCGATTCCAGCTGCCCGTCGAGGAGTATCTCGAAGCCTGCGCCCTTTTCAGTGATTTCCTCGAGGAGAGACATCACCAGCCTTTCCCTTTCGGCATGCCCGCGATCAAAGAGAGTGCCAACAGGAATCGGCTCACCCTTGGCCAGTGCCGTGGATAAGGCGGAGATTCCAATGTCAGCGATCTTGCGCAATGCTGCAACGATCACCGAATTTGACGGGCCTGAAGCTATGCGAAGTGCAAGTTGTGTGGGCATGTCGTTGACTGATGGCTAAAGGAATGTATACCGCAAGGTCCGCGGCATAACATCGCACCTGCCGTATAACCTGGCCGCTGAAAACCCAGCCAAGTGCTTATTATTAAAAGACTTATTGCCCATAGCGAGTTTGACTCAGTCGATAAAAAGGGGGCAAGCCCGCAACCCAATTCTATGTGGACGGTGTGGTCACCGCCTCCTCAATATGGACGAGCGCAGCCCAAGCACCGCTTCAGTTGTGTTTACCTATCGCGCCTAATAACCCGGCCCGGCTGCATCCTTGGGTGCCAGTCGCTGCGCTTGGTGTCATGTCAGCCCTCGTCGAAAAGAACCGGGCTAAGCCTCCCGCTCTATGCCTGGATGTCAAAAGGCCAATCCGACTACCTGAAACGAAAAAGCCCCGGCTAGCGGGGCTTTTAAGGCATTTCTCAGATCAACCTGGATTTCTCTGGATGCAATTTTGGCGGAGAGGGTGGGATTCGAACCCACGGTACCTTGCGGTACGCCTGATTTCGAGTCAGGTACATTCGGCCACTCTGCCACCTCTCCAATGTGGAATGAGGATTCTAACAGCTGTGGAAGGCCTACTTCCCGGCCGGCACCAGCACCTTGATTCCGTTCATATAAGGCTGCAACACCTCCGGCACGGTGACGGAGCCATCGGCGAGCTGGTAGTTCTCGAGCACGGCGACCAGGGTGCGGCCTACAGCCAGGCCCGAGCCGTTGAGGGTG